>JAYUYR010000139.1:0-14017 GCA_043752405.1 Sphingomonas sp.
GGGTCAGCGGGTGTGCGCCTCGCAACAGATTGGCGCCTTGAAGTTTGGCCTTTCCATTGCTCAAAATGACTTCGCCTTGGCTACCCAAGATATGGACCAGAGCATCGGGATTGGTAACGCGACGCCGGTCAAGTGATGCTTGCAGCGCTTCTAGACTGATGCCAGCAGTAATTGCCCCATCCTGCGTACCATCTGCTTTTTTCAGCGGCAGCATCATAATAAGAATAGTACGCTTTGAAATCCGGCCGAACGTCGGACTGCTGAGGCTGACTCCGTCAATCTTGATACCACGCTGCCACCAGCTTTCGTCAGCAAATGTTTGACCCGGATCAAAAGGGACCACCGAACAGCGCACACGGCCGGCGGCGTCCGAACGCGCATAATTGATAACGCCACTCGCAAGTTGCTGTCTCCGAGCCAAGCTCGCAGAACATTCATTCGTGATGTTGCGGATTGCGTCGCTCCGACTCGCCGTCAGTAGAGCGTAGCGCGCGATAACAAAGGGGTCACGTTCGCCCTCGGCAATGACCGTCGCTTTGGCACGGAGCTGATTGGCGATGAGTTGCCGCGTATCCTGCCACGCGGCGAACCCCTGAAAAAGGCTAAGAACAGTAATCGGCAACAAGGCAGCGAGAACGACCAAAACCATCCCATTGCGGATTGTTCTTGTCCGCCAGAAGTTTCGATATATCGTGATATTGCCCCAAGTCATTCGTCAACAAATATGACGCGATTGTTACCCAAAGTTTTTGGCATTCTTTATTTTGCCGTGAAGTAAACTACTGTCAAGCCGACGATAACAAGGATCATCGAGATGATCAAAACATAACGTACGATGTGTGGCGTCGTACCTGCGCGCGCTTCGTTGGTGGTGACTTCGACCTGCTCGTCATCCATTATGTAATTCCTGTAACAAGTTGCGACGGGCAGCACCAGCTTGTGCCGATCCTGCCCGTTGCCATTTTTGATCAAGTGACGCTCGGTGACCGCAACCCAAACAATCTCTATTTATCCGCCTTGTCGCGAACCATATCAGCCTTGTTTTCCATGCTGTCGGCACGGTTCTCGGCTTTCGCACGAACCCCAGCAGCTTTGTTTTCGAGCGACTGCTCGGCATTTGAATCGACGCCGTCCAAATTGTTGTCGAGCGTATCGGCGCGATCTTCCATGTTGTCGGCAGCGTTGTCAGCAATATCACGAACCGCATCCGCCGAATCTTCGATCGCATCCGCCTGGTTTTCTGCAACTTGCTGCGCTGGCGTGTTGCATGCGGCGAGCGTGGAAAGCGCGAACATCGCTGCGGCGGCTTTAAGTGTAATCAGCTTCATAGTTTACTCCTGTTGTATATTATCGTTGAACATACTGCCCCAAAGAGGATCAGATTCGATTACGTAGCAGGCAGAATTCAATCCCTGTCGCGTTGAAGGTCGGCCTCCTTTTCGGGGTCGAAACCCGACGAAGGCATGGCATCGCCCGAATCGCCCGGCTGAACGGCCGTCGGCGGGTCGGAAGCATCCATTGATTCATCAAGTCCACGGTCAAGCTGGGCCTCGGCGCTTTCGGGATTCTTCTGGAGCTTTTTAAGGATAGAACGGTCTTGTCCGGCATGCTGGTCAGGGTGCACGGCCGGGTTCGTCGTACTGTTGTTGTTCATTAGACCCATCTCCAGTTGGCCGTCTAACTAATCTTATGTCCCATTTGTTCCGTAATCGCTGGACCGAGCCGTTAAACGACGAGCCGTCACAGCGCCGGCCTATAACTGGTTTTCAATCTGGACCAGATTTGCGCGCAGGGTCCACTTTACGCCATCAGGAAAATAGTCCAGCACACAAGTGCCGCCAAGATCACTCGCTAGGATTGTCTCGATCAAATCAGAACCAAAACCACGGCGCGTCGGCGCAACAACAGTGGGTCCGCCGGTTTCGCACCAGGTCAACACAAAGATCGCGTCGGGCCGATCCCCTTCGATGTTCCAGTGAAGATCGACAATGCCGTCATCGTTCGACAGGGCGCCATATTTTACGGCATTGGTGCTGAGTTCATGGATCACCATTGCCAGCGCAAGCGCGGCGCGGGCGTTGAGGTCGATATCTGGTCCTGATAGCCTGATATGCTCGGCACGGCTCAGCGTCAGCCCTGCCGCTCCCTGGATTATCTGGCGAATAGGCGCGGCTTTCCAGCTCGTCTGCGTCAAGAGCTTGTGCGCGCGACCGAGAGATGCAAGCCGTGCGTCGATGGTCTGGCTCACCTCGACGGGCATCGGGACGTTGCGCAGAGACTGGCTGACAACTGCTTGTGCAATGGCCAGCGTATTGCCAACCCGGTGCTCAAGTTCGTTGGTCAGAACCGCGCGGTGCGCCTCGGCGTCCTTTTCTGGTGTAATGTCGCGCACTGTGCCGACAAACCCGGCGCTGTTGTCAAAACTATCGATGGGCCCGCCATGGAGTTCCACCCAGCGGACGCGCCCGTCGTTTTGATTGACCGTCCGGAAATTGATTTTGAGCTGGCCGGTACCGTCGACGCTAAAGGCACTTTGCACAGCGGCATCAACTGTTCGCCGGTCATCCGCGTGGACGCGTGACAGGAAGGTCGCGTCATAGTCGATGCTTTCGTCCGGATTGTGTGCCAGCAGCTCGCGCGTGCGACCATCCCAAGTGAATTGATTGAGCGCAGCATTGACCTGCCACGCCCCCAAATCCACAGCCTCCAATGTCAGCCGCATACGCGTTTCACTTTGCCGCACAGCCAGGGCGGCAAGCTGCTGTTCAGTACGGTCCCGCAGGATTTTGAGAAAGCCTATGGGCACGTCATCATCGTTCATCAGCGGCATCATTTCGCCGCTCGCCCAAAAACGATCACCATTCTTACGCAGGTGCCAACGCTCGTCGAGAGCGTGCCCCGCCAAAAGCGCATTGTTCATTTCCTTTGCGGGAAGATTGGCCGTCCGATCCTCCGGCGTAAAAAACTCCGCACAGGGACGCCCGCACATTTCGTCTTCGGTCCACCCCAAAATACGATGGGCGCCCTCGTTCCAGCTTGTGACAAATCCCTGCAAATCCATTGTCACGATGCCGTAATCCAAAGCACTTTCGAGAATGAACCGGTGCCGAGCTTCGGATGTGCGGTGCAATACCGACATGCGGCGTAGCTCAAGCATCGTCGTGACTTGCCGTGCAAGAGCAACAAGCGCGCTTGTTTGTTCCGGCGACAAATCGCGCGTAACCTTATCGAGAACACATAATGATCCGAGAGCAAGCCCGCTCGGCGAAGTAATGGGAACGCCGGCATAAAAGCGAAGTTTTGGTTCGCCTTCCACAAGCGGATGGTCCGAAAAGCGCGGGTCCTGCATCGCATCGCGTATTATAAAAACATCAGGTTGATCAATCACATGCCAACAAAATGATGTCTCGCGCGGCAATTCCTTGAAATCGATGCCGACAACAGATTTTGCCCATGTCCGTGCATCGTCGATCAAACTGATGATAGCTATCGGCACGCCGCATATATGCGCCGCGATGCCGACAATATCATCAAATTCGCGCTCGGGAGGCGTATCCATAACGGCGTAGCTGCGCAGCGCCGCCAGCCGCAAATCTTCATGCAACTCGTTGGTCGTATTTGCGAATGCAGTATTCATATTGTTCCGGCAGTCAGCCATATGAAATCGGGCGGGACCCGATAGTCCCGCCCGATTGATCGATTATTTACAACGTACGCTTTGGCTGCGTTCGACCTGACGGCCCGCCAGTGCGCCGAGCGCCCCGCCGATCAACGTTCCTACGGTACGTGAACGTCCGCCGTCGATCACATTGCCAAGAACCCCGCCACCTACAGCACCGACAATGAGACCCGTTGTGCCGTCATTACGCTTGCAGTAATAACGACCATCGTTGCCGCGATACACCCGTTCATCGGATGCCATCGTGCGTTCCTGATAGTCCGCACCGTCGCGATAATCCCCCGATGGATCATAGCCGCGCTCGTCACGATCATCGGCATAACGGCGATCAGAATCCTGCTGATTGTAGCCGCTGTCCGACCGGCGATACCCGTTGTTCAAGTCGGCAGGACGGCCCCCGCGCGCTTGATAGCGATCACGTGCCGCTTCATACATTCTGATTTCACGTTCATAGCGCCGTTGCGCTTCATTGAACCGGTAGCGTTCGCTCGACGACTGCGCCGAAACAGGCGTGGACACAGCAACCACCGGCAATGTGCTGGCGAGCGCAACGGCAAATATCAACTTTTTCATGTTCAGTTCCACAAGTGACGATGGCCGCTTAACTGGTGTCAGGCTGTTTTGTTTCGTACTGCAAGGCAACGCAGATTGAGATAATACGGAACATTGTATTGTGCCTGCAGTTTCCATAGTCCATGCTGCCGATTCTGGACAGCTAAGGGAGATTAAATATGGGTATCATCATCCTTTTGGTTGTGGGCGGTGTTCTGGGCTGGCTCGCAAGCATGGTTATGCGGACCGATGGTCAACAGGGTATCATCCTCAACATTGTTGTTGGCATCGTCGGGGCGCTTCTGGCCGGTTTCTTGCTAACACCACTGCTCGGCGGCGCGCCGATTACCAGCGGTGCATTCGACATTAAGTCGCTCTTCGTGTCGTTTCTGGGCGCAGTGATCCTGTTGGCGATCGTCAACCTGATCCGTCGCGGCTCGGTACGCTAAAACACTTTACGTTGACCGCTGCCGGTTTCAACCGGCAGCGGTCAACCCATCAGAATTGAGGCCGGATGAGATATTTCTCGCCGGTCCGTTTCGCATTATATGCCATCAAAACGTCGAGTTTGAGCGCGTCGGTCAGCGAAATTTCGTCACTGTAGCGGCTTTTAAATGTCGTGCCGAGTTCATCGACCACCCGCTTGCGCATCCGCCCTACAATCTCGGGTCCGGCCTTCGTCATGAACGGCGTCAGCAAGAACCCGGATAGCGCCCAAGTCAATCCGAAGCTGCGGTTGAGGATCGTCGGGCTCATGTCGAGCCCGCCATAGATATAGACTTGCTTGAACGTATCCGAGCCATAGCGGCTGTAGCTCGTTGCACGTTTGACAGCGGCCACTTCCATGCACCCAAGAATTTGCCCGGCAAGTTTGCCGCCGCCAATTGCGTCGAAACCCAATGTCGCTTCGGTCGCGACGATGGCAGCCGTGAGGTCATCGATGAACGTCTCCGCACCCGAATTGACGATATGCTTGGCACCGATGCCTTTCAGCAAGGTAACCTGCGCCTCGCTACGTACGATATTGACCAGCGGGATACCATCCTTTGCGCAAATCTTGACGAGCATTTGGCCGAGGTTCGATGCGGCAGCGGTATGGACGATGGCCTTGTGCCCCTCGCTCCGCATCACTTCGGTAAACGCCAGCGAAGTCAGCGGATTGACGAAGCACGACGCCCCGTCCTTTGCGTCGGTGCCGTCGGGCAATAACATGCACATCGCGGCGGGCAGGCAGCGATATTTGGCATAGATTTCGCCGCCGATCAGCGCGACAGTCTTGCCGACGAGCGCCTGTGCGGCGTCCGAAGCGCCCGCCGCTACGACGACGCCACAGCCTTCGTTGCCGATGGCCATCGGCTCGCCAATCCGGCCTGACATCGCGCGCATACCGGCGGGCGGAACATCGGCCGTGACGACTGGCAAACCATCGCGTTCGGACACGCGCGCAGTCGACATATCCGCCCCGCCGACAAGCAAGCCGAGATCGGACGGATTGATCGGCGTGGCCATGATCTTGACGATGACCTCATAATCTTTCGGCTCGGGCATGGGCCGCCGCGCCAGCGAAATCTCAAGCTGGCCACTGTCCTTCACCAGCGTTAGCATCGTCAGATTGGTGGCGGGAAGTTCGGTCATGGGGCTCTCCGGTTTCTGGGGGGGAATGTGTTTCTCTTCGCAACTGACCTAGCCCAAGGCGCCCGTGGCGCGCAACGCTTCGATCCGCGCTTTGTCATAACCGAGGCCGGTCAAAATAACGTCGGTCCCGCTGCCGACGCTCGGTGCAGCATTGGGAACATCGGTCTTCGTTTTTGAATAGCGGGGCGCAGGCGCAGGCTGGATCGCCCCACCGACCTCGACAAAAGTGCCGCGCGCGACGTTGTGCGGATGCTTTGGTGCTTCGCGCATAGACAGCACAGGCGCAAAGCAGACGTCAGTCCCCGCCATCACGGCACTCCATTCATCACGGGTTTTGGACTTGAAAATCGTGGTCAGCTTGGCCTTGAGCGATGCCCATGCTGCGCGGTCATGCTGCGCATCGAAGGCAGCGTCATCGGCCACACCGGCATGATGGCGCAGCAAGGCGTAGAATTGCGGCTCGATTGACCCGATAGACACCCACTTCCCATCCGCACATTCATAAGTGTCATAAAAATGAGCGGCTCCGTCCAACATGTTGGTGCCCGGCGTATCCTGGTTCAAGCCGGCGGCAAGCAGATGCCAGCTCATCCCGGCGAGCAGCGCCGACCCGTCGGTCATTGCGCAGTCGATGACTTGCCCCTGCCCGCCCATTTTCACGGCCAGCAAGGCACTGACCATGCCGAACGCCAGCATCATCCCGCCACCGCCAAAGTCGCCCACATAGTTCACCGGCGGCACGGGGCGCTCGCCTTGGCGGCCGATAGTGTGCAGCACTCCCGACAGCGCGATGTAGTTGATGTCGTGCCCCGCTGCCTGAGCATAAGGGCCAAACTGACCCCATCCGGTCATCCGCCCGTAAACGAGCTTTGGGTTGTCAGCGAGCAACAAGTCGGGACCAAGCCCCATCCGCTCCATCACGCCCGGTCGATAGCCCTCGATCAATCCGTCGGCCGCCCGACACAGGTCACGCGCCACAGCAACGCCGTCACTTGTCTTCATGTTCAGGACAATCGAGGTGCGGTTGCGCGACAGGGCGTCGCGCGGATCGAGCCTGCCGCCAGGTCGTTCGATACGGACAACGCTGGCACCATGATCGGCCAGCATCATCCCGCAAAAAGGCGCAGGCCCGATACCGGCGAATTCGATGATCTTGAGTCCGTCGAGTGGTCCTGGCATCTATGTGTTTCCTGATCCCGGTCACTCCTTGCCGAACCTTGCGCGGAAGTCCAATGGCCGCGCGCAGGAGAATATCGGATGAGCCCACGCGAACTGATCGGCACAGCGGCAGTGGCGGGCGGCGACGAATTGCGGCTGTTCCGGCGGGGCGCAGATTTCATGATCGTGCTCGACCGCAACGAACTTATGAACAGCCGGATGAGCGGATCAGAGGAAGCGCTCGCAGTGATGACCTGCGACTTGCTGGCGGGGCGCTCGGCACCGCACATGCTGATCGGTGGCTATGGCATGGGCTTCACGTTGCGCGCGGCGCTCGGGGCACTGGAACGCGATGCGCGAATTACACTGTCCGAATTGGTGCCGGAGATCATCGAATGGGCGCGCGGGCCGATGGCCAACCTTGCGGACGGATGCCTTGACGATCCACGTGTGACACTGATCGAAGGCGATGTGGTTGCGCTGATCGAGGGAGCAAACAGTAGCTATGACGCTATCCTGCTCGATGTCGACAACGGCCCCGATGGCCTGACGCGAACCGGCAATGACCGGCTTTATTCGGCACGCGGGCTGGGTGCGGCGAAACGGGCGCTGAGGCCGGGCGGCATCCTCGCGGTATGGTCGGCGGGCCCCGACGCGGTGTTTGCGCAGCGCTTGCGCAATGCGGGGTTCGGCGTGAACGAAGTTGTCGTCCGCGCACGAAGCAATGGCAAGGGGCCGCGCCATGTCATATGGTTCGCGACCGAGGGCTAGAATCAAGTCGGTGATAGCGCTATCACATAGCGGCCTGCTTCGATGGGGTCGAGCGGCGCAAACAGGGGGAAAGCGTGTTTTCTGATCTGATCGACAGCACCTGGAAAACATTGGGCGACGTGATGGGCGCGCATGGCCCCGCAGTGGTTGCCGGGGCCAGAAGTTTTTCGCCTAACGATTACAGCATCCATTTCTTTCTCCAGCTCGCAATCATCATCATCACATGCCGCGTTGTCGGCTGGTTAGGGAAGAAATTCCTGGCGCAGCCGCAGGTCGTTGGGGAAATGATCGCGGGCGTTGTTCTCGGCCCGTCGCTGTTCGGCCTGTTTCTGCCCGCTGCACAAAGCACAGTGTTCCCGGTTGAGACCAAGAATGTGCTTTATGTCGGCGCGCAGCTTGGTGTCGGGTTGTATATGTTTCTGGTCGGGACAACGCTGCAGACCGGCCATTTCAAATCAAAGGCAAAGAGCGCGATCAGCGTATCGCTTGCCGGGATTATCGTGCCGTTCATGATCGCGGTATTGATCACGCCGTATCTGCTGACTGTGCCTGACCTGTTCGTTGCAGGTATCTCCCGCACGAACGCGACGCTGTTCATGGGTGCGTGTATCGCGCTGACGGCGTTTCCCATGCTGGCGCGGATCATCAACGAACGCGGTCTCAGCAATACATCGCTGGGGACATTGTCGTTGACCGCAGGCGCATTCGACGATGCAGTGTCGTGGTGCGTGCTCGCCGTCGTACTGGCGACATTCGGCGGCGGTCCGGGGGTTGCCGTGATCGCCATCGGCGGCGGAATCTCCTATGCCCTTTTCATCATGCTATTCGGACGGCGGCTGCTTGCCCCCCTTGGTCGCGCGGTCGAACGTGACGGCGAAATGAGCATGACCATCCTGGCGATCACGATGGCACTGTTCTGCCTGTCGGCATTTCTAATGGACGCAATCGGCATCCACGCGATTTTCGGCGGATTCATTATCGGCACCGTCATGCCGCGCGGCCTTTTTGTCGAGGAACTCAAGCGCAAGGTAGAGCCGCTCGCCGTGGTGCTGCTGCTGCCAATGTTCTTTACCTATTCGGGGCTCAACACGCGGATGGACATGGTAAACTCGGCATCGCTGCTGCTGATTGCCGTCGGTATCTTGATCGCATCGATCATTGCCAAAGGCGTTGCCTGTTATGCCGCAGCGCGGCTGGCCGGCGAAGACAATCGCACGGCACTTGGCATCGGCGCATTGATGAACTCGCGGGGGCTGATGGAATTGATCATCATCAACATTGGCCTGCAAAAGGGGATAATCGGCCCCACATTGTTTTCGATGCTTGTCCTGATGGCAATCGTCACGACAATGATGGCCAGCCCCCTGTTCGAGCTTGTTTATGGCCGCAAAGCGCGTGCATCGGGGGAACTGGCCACCGTTGCCTGACCTTTTGATTGCCCGTGCGGCCAGCGCATGCTTGCTGAGTCATCATCGCGTCAAGAATGTGGTGTTTGCGGGTCGGCATCGACTGTGAGAAAATGCATCAGGAAAGTGAATCTATGTCCCGCACGCTGACGCATCTTCAACGGCTAGAGGCCGAAAGCATCCACATCATGCGCGAGGTGGTGGCCGACGCAGCGAATCCGGTCATGCTTTACTCGGTTGGCAAGGACAGTGCGGTCATGCTGCATCTGGCGCGCAAGGCATTTTACCCCTCTCCCCCGCCCTTCCCCCTGCTCCATGTCGATACGACGTGGAAGTTCCGCGCAATGTATGACCTGCGCGAAAAAGCAGCAGCCGACGCGGGGATGGAATTGCTCGTTTACCGGAACCCCGAGGCGATCGAACGCGGCATCAATCCGTTCGACCATGGCTCGCTGCATACCGATATGTGGAAAACGCAAGGGCTGAAGCAGGCGCTCGACAAACACGGGTTCGACGTCGCGTTCGGCGGTGCACGGCGCGACGAGGAAAAATCGCGCGCCAAGGAGCGCATCTTTTCGTTCCGAACGGCAACACACGGATGGGATCCGAAGAACCAGCGCCCCGAATTGTGGAACCTCTACAACGCCCGCAAGGCAAAAGGCGAAAGCATCCGCGTTTTCCCCATATCGAACTGGACCGAGCTCGACATCTGGCAATACATCCATCTCGAAGAGATCGAGATTGTCCCGCTATATTTCAGCGCGCCGCGACAGACCTATGAATGGGAGGGGCAGATTTTCATGGCCGACGACATCGAGCGGCTTGAACGGGTGATGGGTCGCAAGCCCGAAATCGTCGAACGCTCGATCCGGTTCCGCACTCTTGGCTGTTTTCCACTTACAGGAGCGGTCGAAAGCACGGCGGCAACGCTACCCCAGATCATTCAGGAGATGCTGCTGACCACCACTTCGGAACGCCAGGGCCGCGTAATCGACCATGAGCAGGCCGCGAGCATGGAGAAGAAAAAAGCGGAAGGGTATTTCTGATGTCTGCCACATCGCTCCCCCCAACCAACTTGCCTAGATCGGTCTTTGTCAACGGTGTTTCCAAATGACCGACATAATCTACAAAACCGACGATCTGATTGCTTCGGACATCGATGCCTATCTCGACGTCCACCAGCATAAATCACTGTTGCGGTTCATCACCTGCGGGTCGGTCGATGACGGCAAGTCGACGCTGATCGGGCGGCTGCTTTACGACAGCAAAATGATATTCGAAGACCAGTTGGCGACGCTAGAGGCCGACAGCAAGCGCATGGGCACGCAGGGTCAGGAAATCGATTTCGCGCTCCTCGTCGATGGCCTTGCCGCCGAGCGCGAGCAGGGCATCACTATCGACGTCGCCTATCGCTTTTTCGCGACTGAAAAGCGCAAGTTCATTGTCGCCGACTGTCCGGGACATGAACAATATACCCGCAACATGGTCACCGGTGCATCGACGGCCGACCTCGCCGTTATCCTGATCGACGCACGCAAGGGCGTACTCGTCCAGACGCGGCGGCATAGCTATCTCGCCAAGCTGCTCGGCATTCGCAACATCGTCCTTGCGGTCAACAAGATGGACCTGATCGACTATGATCAGGCGAAATATGACGCCATCGTTGCGGATTACACCGCATTTGCGACGAGCATAGGTCTTGCCGATTTCACGCCAATGCCGATCTCGGGCTTCAAAGGCGACAATATCACCGATCCGTCGCCGCACACGCCTTGGTATACGGGGCCGACGCTGATGACGCACCTCGAAACCGTCGCCCTGGACAATGACGCAGATCAAGAAAAGCCGCTGCGCATGCCCGTTCAATGGGTCAATCGGCCCAATCTAGATTTCCGCGGCTTCAGCGGGCAGGTCTCGACGGGTTTGGTCCGTCCGGGCGACGCCATCCGGGTGCTGCCATCGGGCAAGACTTCGACGATCAGCAAAATCGTCACACTGGACGGCGAACTCGACGAAGCCGTTGCGGGCCAGTCGGTTACGCTGTGCCTCGCCGATGAGATCGACTGCTCGCGCGGCGACGTTATTGCCGCCGCGGATCATCCGCCCGAAGTCTCGGACCAATTCGAAGCCACGATCGTCTGGATGGCGGACGAAGCGATGATTGCAGGGCGTGCCTATTGGCTGAAGCTCGGCACACAAATGGCGTCGGCCACCATGCACACCCCCAAATACATCGTCAACATCAACACGATGGAGCATTTGGCGACCAAGACATTCGCGCTGAATGAAATCGGTGTTGCCGAAATCGCGACCGATAAGCCCATCGTTTTCGAACCATATGTCGATAATCATGCGCTGGGCGGTTTCATCCTCATCGACAAGCTCACCAACGCGACCATGGCGGCGGGGATGCTGCACTTCAGTTTGCGCCGTGCGCAGAATATTCACTGGCAGGCAACCGACATCGGTCGAGAGGCGCACGCGGCGCTCAAGAACCAGAAAGCCAAAGTCCTGTGGTTCACCGGCCTGTCGGGGTCGGGCAAATCGACCATCGCCAATGAGGTGGAAAAGAGCCTCAACCTGATGAACCGCCACACCTTCCTGCTCGACGGCGACAATGTTCGCCACGGGCTCAACAAGGATTTGGGCTTTACCGAAACCGACCGCATCGAGAATATCCGCCGTGTCGGCGAAGTCGCCAGACTGATGGCCGATGCAGGCCTGATCGTGCTGACCGCGTTCATAAGTCCCTTCCGCGCCGAACGTGACATGGTGCGCGCGATGCTTCCCGAGGGTGAATTCGTCGAAATCTTCGTCGAAACGCCTCTGGAAATCGCCGAAGCGCGTGACGTGAAAGGGCTTTATAAAAAGGCCCGCGCTGGACAGCTCAAGAATTTCACCGGAATCGACAGCCCCTATGAACCCCCGCACCAGCCCGAAATCCGGGTCAATACCGTCGAAATGACACCTGTCGACGCGGCCGCCTATATCACCCGCCAGATCATGCCCCTGAAATGAGCGAGGGCGCAATGACCGACGCTCAGCTTGCCGCACACCTCGCCACCATAGCGGGCAAGCTGTTGCTGCAAGTGCGCGACTGTGGTGTTTTGACGGCTAAATCACTGGGCAATGCAGGTGATCAGACCGCAAACCAGTATCTGGTCCACGCCATTGCCGAAGCACGTCACGACGACGGACTGCTCTCCGAAGAAAGCAAGGACACTGACGCGCGCCTGTCTAAATCGCGCGTCTGGATCATCGACCCTGTCGATGGCACACGTGAATATGGCGAGGGGCGCACCGACTGGGCTGTGCACGTCGCACTCGCGATCGATGGTGTGGCAACTGTCGGCGCGGTGGCGCTACCGGGATTGGGCCTTGTCCTCCGCTCGGATCAACCTGCGCCGCTCGCCCTCGCCCCCCCTGTCCCACGCATGGTCGTCAGCCGCACCCGCCCTGCGCGGGAAGCGCTTGCGGTTGCCCAAGCCATCGGTGCTGAACTTGTGCCTATGGGGTCCGCCGGAGCCAAAGCGATGGCCGTCGTGCGCGGCGAGGCCGAGATTTACCTGCATACCGGCGGCCAATATGAATGGGACAGTTGCGCGCCAGTCGCAGTGGCCGCTGCCTACGGTCTCCACGTCAGTCGTGCCGACGGCAGCGCGCTGGTCTATAACAGGGTCGACACGTTCATGCCCGACCTACTGATCTGCCGCCCCGAATGGGCCAACAAAGCGCTTGCGCTGATCGCCGGTTAATCAAAACTAGAACACGACGACGCTACGGATGCTCTCGCCTGCGTGCATCAAATCGAAGCCCTTGTTGATTTCGTCGAGACTCAGGACGTGGGTAATCATCGGGTCGATTTCGATCTTGCCATTCATGTACCAATCAACGATCTTGGGGACGTCCGTTCGCCCCTTTGCCCCGCCAAAAGCAGTACCGCGCCAGTTGCGACCGGTAACGAGCTGGAACGGCCGCGTGCTGATTTCCTTGCCCGCTTCGGCCACGCCGATGATGATGCTTGTGCCCCAGCCGCGGTGGCACGCTTCGAGCGCTTGACGCATCACGTCGGTGTTGCCCGTGCAGTCGAAGGTATAATCCGCCCCGCCGTCGGTCAGCGCCACAAGATGCGCGACAATATCGCCATCCACCGTCCTGGGATTGACGAAGTGCGTCATTCCGAACTTCCGGCCCCACTCTTCGCGATCGGGATTGATGTCGACACCGATAATCATGTTCGCGCCGGCCATCCGCGCGCCTTGTAGAACGTTCAGGCCAATCCCGCCGAGGCCGAAGATAATGACATTGTCGCCGGGTGCGACCTTCGCCGTGTTGACAACTGCGCCCACGCCGGTGGTTACGCCGCAGCCGATGTAGCAGGCGCTGTTGAACGGCGCATCGGTCCGGATCTTCGCAACGGCAATTTCGGGTAGCACGGTGAAGTTCGAAAAGGTTGAGCAGCCCATATAGTGAAATACCGGTGTGCCCTGATAGCTGAAGCGCGACGTGCCATCGGGCATGACCCCCTTGCCCTGCGTTGCGCGGATCGCTGTGCACAGATTGGTTTTGCCCGACAGGCATGATTTACACTGGCGGCACTCGGGAGTGTAGAGCGGGATGACATGATCGCCGACCGCGACGCTGATTACACCTGCGCCGATCTCGCGCACGATTCCCGCCCCTTCGTGACCAAGAACACTCGGGAAGATGCCTTCGCTGTCGAGGCCATCGAGCGTATAGGCATCGGTATGGCAAATTCCTGTCGCCATGATCTCGACCAGAACCTCGCCCGCTTTCGGCCCTTCCAGATCAAGCT
>JAYUYR010000140.1:0-5779 GCA_043752405.1 Sphingomonas sp.
ATGACCGCCAGGAACAGCGCGACGCCGCCGAACCAGAACGCATAGCGCACCGTATCGGGGATCACGCCCGGCGGCGCGCTGTTCGAAACGCCGGTCCATTCAAGGAATGCGGGAAAGATCGAGCCGACCACCGCGCCTGTGCCGATAAATGCCGTTTGCACCGCATAGCCCATGCTAAGTTGATCCTTGCGCAGCATATCGCCCACGAACGCGCGGAAAGGCTCCATCGAAATGTTGAGCGAGGCATCGAGCACCCACAACATGACAGCGGCAAACAGCAGAACAGGCGCGAGTGGCATCACGATCAGCGCCAATGCCGCCATGATTGCTCCCGCTAGGAAATAAGGGCGCCGCCGCCCCAGCCGCCCCAGCCAGGTCTTGTCGGACATATGGCCGATGATCGGCTGGACCAGAAGGCCAGTCAGCGGCGCCGCAACCCACAGTGCAGGCAGATCGTTCAATATCTCAGGATTATCGGGCGACAGCGTCTGGAATATCCGCGACATATTCGCGTTCTGCAACGCAAAGCCGATCTGGATTCCAAAGAACCCGAACGAAATATTACACAGGCCCCAAAAACCCTGGCGTGGCTTTTCGATTCTGGGCGTGTCCATCGCAACTATCCCCAACTATCTTATGATTATCTTATTTGGAATGCGTGGCAGACGACAGGGCGTGGGGCAAACCCCCTGCATACGAATACATCACCTCGACGAAGACCGCCGCACCACCAGCCGCGCCGGCAACATCCGGCTTTCGACGGGTTCGTTACGCACCAGCCGAAGCAGCGTATCGACCAGCATAGCACCCGCTTCGCCAGGTTGCTGGGTCACGGTGGTCAATGGCGGATTGGCAAGGCCCGCCGACAGGATATCGTCAAAGCCGGTCACCGCGATATCGCCCGGGATCCTGAGCCCGCGCTCCTGCAGTGCGCGCATTGCGCCAAGGCCGATCAAGTCGCTTGCACAGATTATGGCATCGAACGGCTCACCACGCGCCAGCAGCCGCACCGTTGCTTCATGACCGTCGGCTTCGCTGCTCAGCGCATTGGCGTGCAGCGTCAAGCTGCGGACCAGTCTTGCTGCTTCGAGCGCGCGGGCATAGCCGGTGTGCCGGTCGAGGAACTCGGGCGTTGCGCTGGTCGCGGTCCCGATAAAGGCAATCCGCTTACGCCCTTCGGTAATCAGATGCGCAGTTACGTCGCGTCCGCCCTGGACATTGTCGCAGCCCACCACGATTTCTCGCGCTTCTGGCTTGACCGATCCCCATCGGACGAAATGCGTCCCCTGTTCGACCAGCTGGCCCAGCCGCCGCTCATAATCATGATAATCACCATAGCCGAGCAGAATAAGCCCGTCTGCCTTGCGGCTGTCTTCATAATCGACGTGCCAGTCGCCCGACAGCTGTTGGAACGAAATCAACAGATCATATCCGCGTAGCGCACAGGTCCGGGTGATCGAACCGAGCATCGACAGAAAAAACGGATTGATCAGTGACTCGTCAGGCGTTGGGTCTTCGAACAGCAACAAGGCGAGTGTGTTCGAATGACCGCTGCGCAAATTGGTCGCATTCTTGTCGACTTTGTAATTCAGTTGCTGGGCAATCGCTTCGATCCGCTTGCGCGTGGCTTCGCTGACCGACGGGCTGCCGCGCAGCGCCCGCGAAACGGTCGGCTGCGACACCCCTGCCAGCTGGGCGATATCGAATGATGTGGCTTTGTCCTGCATGGACGTGCGACGCGCTCTCCCTCCACGGACATCGATCACTGTTGCTCGTGCCTAATGTCGATGCGGCGATGCTACCCCAGCGCGGGCCACGCGGCAACAGCGCCAGTGTGCATCTTCATGCAATCGATTGTTGCATAGTTTACTCGGGCTGTTAACGCTTGGAAAAAGCATGCCGCATCGACGGTTGGTGCAAGGGGATGGAATGATGGCGGCTATCGGGCAAATCCAGACGCGACCAATGGCTGCCGAGATGCCGACCAAACTGCATCTGTCGCTGTGGCGGATCATCCAGATGAATCTCGGCTTTCTGGGGCTGCAGTTCAGCTTTGGCCTGCAACAGGCCAATATGGGGCCGATTTACAGCTATCTCGGTGCAAACGAAGCGGCGTTGCCGTTGCTCACGCTGGCCGGACCGATGACGGGGCTGATTGTTCAGCCAATTATCGGGGCGCTCAGCGACCGCACCTTGTCGCGCTGGGGGCGGCGTACGCCTTATTTCATCGTCGGGGCTATCCTGTGTAGCTTTGGCCTGCTGTTAATGCCGTTTTCGTCGAGCCTGCTTATGGCAGCAAGCCTGCTTTGGATTCTCGACGGCGGCAACAATATCACGATGGAGCCCTACCGCGCCTATGTCAGCGACCGGTTGAATCCCGATCAGCATAATGTCGGCTTCCTGACGCAAAGCGCCTTTACTGGCTTGGCGCAATGCCTCGCGTTCGGCACACCGGCACTGCTCGTCGGCCTGTTCGGCATGAACAGGGACGCGGTCGACTCGCATAACATTCCCTATACTGTTTATGTCGTTTTCATGATCGGCGCGGTGCTGTCGCTGTCAACGATCCTATGGTCGGTCATCCGAGTGCCCGAACTGCCGCTGACCCAAGCGCAGCGGGTGGAAATCGAAGCCATGCCGAAATCGGCTGCATCGACGTTTATCGAGATCTTCAGCGCTATCCGCGACATGCCCGGGCCGATGAAAAAGCTCGGCGTGATGATGCTGTTTCAATGGTATGCGATGGCCTGTTACTGGACCTATGTGACCTATTCGATCAGTCGGTCGATCTATGGCACGACAGTGGCCAATTCGGACGGGTTCCGGTCGGCGGTGTTGACCAACGGCACGATGGGGGCGGGGTATAATGCCGTCGCCTTTGTCGCCGCGCTGGCGATGATGCCGCTAATCCGCAAGCATGGCCCGCGTTATGTCCACGCGGTGGCTGTGGTCGGCGGCGGCATCGGCATGATGATCCTGCCGCACATTACGACACCGCTGATGCTGGCGATTCCGGCGATTGGTGTAGGGCTTTGCTGGGGGAGTATAATGGGGACGCCCTATGTCATGCTCGCCAGCTGCATCCCGCCGCGTCGTACGGGGGTTTATATGGGCATTTTCAATATGATGATCGTGATTCCCATGCTGATCAATGCCGTCACACTGCCGTTGATCTATGACCGGTTGCTGGGCGGCGATGCGCGCAACGTGCTGACACTGGCGGGGGTGCTCCTCGTCTGTGCGGCGCTTGCAGTGCTTCGCGTCAAGGACAGCGAACTCGGCTGATTAGCTACATTGCAATGGTTTGTTGTAAACGTCGTAACTCCCGCTACACAGCCAGCATTTAGGGACGAGAGGATCGGGATGACCGCGCCGCAGCACAATTACAAAGCCGCGCACGGGCCGTCCCTATGGGGAGCCGCCGACGTTGCGCGGATTACAGCAGCCGATATTCCTGAGATATGCCTGATCGGCGCCGATGATGTCCGTCCGCTTATCGATGGCCTGGATTTGTGGGATTCATGGCCGGTGCAGCACTACGACGGCACGCTTGCGATGATTGATGGCACGGTCTTGTGGATGATGCTGTCGGCCCCCGCTGTACCCGACCCTGTCGAGCGCCACAGCCAGGCACGCATCCGCTTGATGGCCCAGTGCGACGGGGCGTGGATCGACTGCGGCAATGCACTGCCCGATGGCCTTTCACCCGGCACCCGCGAATGGGCGGGCTCGGCGGGGCTTAAGGACGATGGCCGGACGGTAACGCTCTATTTCACGGCAACTGGCCGCCCGAGCGAGGCATTTTCGTTTGAGCAGCGGCTTTTTGAAACCACAGGCACCCTGCGGGCAGATGCGCGCGCAATCGAACACTGGTCGGTTCCAGTCGAGATCGTAGCGAGCGACGGGCATCATTATGTCGACACCCGCACGACGCAGGGCGGCCCCGGCCTGATAAAGGGTTTCCGTGACCCCGGCTATGTTCGCGACCCCGCTGACGGGGCGGAGCATCTGGTGTTTACCGGATCGGACGGGACGAGCGAAAAAATTCATAATGGCGTCATCGGCCTGATCTCGCGCGCGGGCGGAAGATGGACTCTCGAGCCACCAATTTATTCGGCACTTGGCCTGTGCAACGAGCTTGAACGCCCACACGTCATCGTCCGCGACGGCCTATACTACCTGTTCTGGTCGACGCAGCGCCAAGTCTTTGCACCCGGTGGGCCGTCGGGACCGAATGGGCTTTACGGGGCGGTGGCTACAGCGTTGCGCGGTCCCTACCGGGCGCTAAACGGCACCGGCCTTGTCGCGGCGAACCCGCGCAACGAACCGACGCAAGCGTACAGCTGGCTGGTGCTCGACACGCTCGACGTGGTCAGCTTTGTCGATTACTGGGGAATGGCAGGGCGTAGTCTGGCTGATTTCCCCGCGCTCGTCCGGTCACAATTTGGCGGCACTGTGGCGCCGATGTTCCGTATCGCCATCAGCGGCGATACGGCCCGCCCCGTCACACAGGCCTAGCGCGCGCCGTAACTGCCGCTTATCAGGCGGCCGATGGAGGACGATAACAAAACCGGCATTTCACGCCGCAGCCTGTTGGTCGGCGGCGGTGCGGGTATGGGACTGATCGTTATTTGGGCGGTGTGGCCGCGCACCTATTCCGACAATCTGGTTGCCGCGCCCGGCGAGCATGTCTTCAGCAGCTATGTCAAGATCGGTGTCGATGGCCATGTCACGGTGGTCGTGCCGCAGGTCGAGATGGGGCAGGGCGTTTACACGACCCTGCCGCAGATCGTCGCGGATGAACTGGGCGCGGATTGGCGGACCGTTGCCGTAGAGGCAGCGCCAGCCAATCCGGTTTATGCAAACAAGTTGCTTGCCGAGGAGTGGTTTGGCTCGACGCGCGGGACCGAGATAGTGACCGGCGGATCGACTTCGGTGCGCGGGTTCGAGGCGATCCTTCGCGATGCGGGCGCTGCAGCGCGGGCGCTGCTGTGTGTCGCCGCAGCCAAACGCTGGGATGCGAGTTGGCAGGCCTGCGATACCGCAGCCGGCTTTGTCGTGCGCGGGAATGACCGGATACGCTTTGGCGAGCTTGCTGCGGAGGCTGCCGGATTGAAAGTTCCCGCCAACGTGACGTGGCGGGTGGGCAAGGACAATCGCCTGACGGGGCGGTCGGTACCGCGGCTTGATCTGCCTGCGAAAGTCGATGGGTCCGTGAACTATGCCGCCGACGTACGCTTGCCGGACATGGTCTATGCCGCGATTGCGCAGGGACCATTAGGCGATACCCGGCTGAAATCGGTCGATAAAGCCGCCGCAAACAAGGTGCTTGGCGTGTTGTCGGTGGTCGAGACCGAGCGCTGGGTTGCTGCTGTTGCAACGAACTGGTGGGCCGCGAACCGAGCCATCGACGCGATGCGACCGAAGTTCGTTACGACTGGTGGGCTGGCGAGTGATGGCGGCATCGACCGCGCGCTTGATGTCGCGTTCGACGAAGGCACACGCATTGCCAGTTTTGGCGATGTCGGCGCAGCGTTTCGGGGCAAGACTGTCGTTACTGCCGAATACAGGATTGGCCTTGCTGCCCATGCCGCGATCGAGCCGATGGCCGCGACGGCGCATATCGAGGGCGGGCGGATGCAATTGTGGATCGGATCGCAGGTGCCGGGACTTGCAGGCAGAGCGGCGGCGCGGGCGATCGGCATGGCTGAGGACGCCGTGACGGTGCATCCAATGATGATCGGCGGATCATTCGGACGGCGGTTCGAAATCGAGATTG
>JAYUYR010000141.1:0-5762 GCA_043752405.1 Sphingomonas sp.
TTGCCGAGCGCCGACCGAGCCTTGTCCTGCTTGATGTGTGGTTACAGGGATCACGGCTCGACGGACTCGATTTACTCGATGTGCTGAAGGCGCAGGATCCATCGCTGCCGGTTCTGATTATCTCGGGGCATGGAAGCATCGATACGGCCGTCGCGGCGATTCGCCGGGGTGCTGTCGATTTTATCGAAAAGCCCTTCGAGGCCGAACGGCTCATACTGCTTGTCGAGCGCGCCACCGAAACACAGCGGCTGCGGCGTGAAAACGAAGTCTTGAAGGCGCGCAGCGGCGGCGATGACGAGCTGAACGGCGTGTCGGGCACTATCAATTCGGTCCGTGCGACGCTGAAGCGCGTCGCGGGGACCGGAAGTCGCGTACTGATAACGGGCCCGGCGGGCGTCGGCAAAGAAGTGGCGGCGCGTCTGCTGCATAACTGGTCGAACCGGTCGACGGCTCCCTTTGTCGTCGTGAGCGCTGCGCGAATGGAGCCCGAGCGCGTCGAAGAGGAGCTTTTCGGGACTGAGGACGGCAACAACGTGCGTCCTGGTTTGCTCGAACAGGCGCATGGCGGAACGCTGTTTCTCGATGAAATCGCCGATATGCCGGTGACGGCGCAGGCCAAGATTTTGCGCGTCCTGACAGAACAAAGCTTTGTCCGCGTGGGCGGCTCACGCACGGTACGCGTCGATGTTCGTGTGGTTTCTGCGACATCGCGCCTGTTGGCCGATGAAATTGCGGCGGGGCGGTTTCGCGAAGACCTTTATTATCGGTTGAACGTGGTGCCCGTTCATCTTCCACCGCTTGCTGACCGGCGGGAGGATATTCCCCCGCTCGTCGAGCATTTTCTGGCGCGCTATGCAGCCGAGCGGCGGGTGGGCACGCCCGAAATTGCACCTGACGCGCTCGCGGCGCTGCAAGCCTATGACTGGCCCGGCAATGTTCGCCAGCTTCGTAACATCGTTGAACGCACGATGATACTGGCCCCGGGGGACAGGCTTGGCCGGATCGATGTCGACCTGCTGCCGCCCGAAGTGCTGGGCGATCCGGTGGTGGGGCATGGCCACGGCAATAGCGCAGTCATGGGCGCACCGCTGCGTGAAGCCCGCGAGACGTTCGAGCGCGAATATCTGCGCGTGCAGATCCGCCGTTTTTCGGGAAATATTTCGCGCACCGCAAGTTTCATCGGCATGGAGCGGTCCGCGCTTCACCGAAAGCTCAAGATCCTTGGCATTACCGACATCAAGGAAGGTGACGAGTAAGCCTTTCGCTCAGGGTTGTTTCGGGTTATTGAGCCTTAACGTCGCAGAAGCGGCGGAAACAGCGGATCTACGATTCCGCCAAAAGCAAAGGCAAAGCCGTGGCCGATAAGCCCAATAACCTACAGGATTTGTTCCTGAATTCGCTGCGTAAAGCGAAAACGCCGGTGACGATGTTCCTTGTAAAAGGCGTGAAACTTCAGGGAATCATCACCTGGTTCGACAATTTCTCGGTACTGCTCCGCCGAGACGGGCAATCGCAACTGATCTACAAGCATGCCATTTCGACAGTAATGCCGGCCAATCCGCTTGATCTTGCGCCGGTTGCCGCTGCCTTTGCCGAAGACACCAGCAAGCCGAAACAATTGCAGGATATTTTCCTGACCGCTGTGCGACGTCAGAATAATCCCGTCACGATGTTCCTCGTCAATGGCGTGATGCTTCAGGGCGAAATTGCCGCCTATGACCTGTTCTGCATGTTGTTGCAGCGCGACGGGATGGTGCAGCTCGTTTACAAGCATGCCGTATCGACAGTGCAACCCGCACATCCGCTCAACCTTGCCGAAGAAGGCACGGACGATGGGGAATAGTACGGCGTCTTGAGTGGTTTTGAACTTCAACGTGAAGAAGGCCTGAGCCGCGGTGCTCGGGCGGTGGTTGTGCATCCCGATCGCCGGTCGGGCGGCGCGCGCAATGTTGAAGCACGACTCGCCGAAGCCGCAGGACTTGCCGAAGCCATCGGCATCGATGTCGTCGATAGTACTGCACCGCACGTCCGTGCCCCAAAAGCGGCTACGCTTTTCGGAAGCGGCCAGATCGAAGCGATCACAGCGCGGTTGCGCGCGCATGACGCCGAATTGCTGATCGTCGACGGATCGCTGACACCGATTCAGCAGCGCAATCTGGAAACCGAAACAAAGGCGAAAGTCATCGATCGCACCGGACTGATCCTGGAAATTTTCGGCGAGCGCGCCGCGAGTGCCGAGGGGCGGTTGCAAGTCGAGCTGGCCCATCTCGATTACCAGGCGGGGCGGCTCGTGCGGAGCTGGACTCACCTTGAGCGGCAACGCGGTGGCTTTGGTTTTCTCGGCGGGCCGGGCGAAACGCAGATCGAGGCCGACAGGCGGCTGATCCGTGACCGTATGGCCAAGCTGCGCCGTGATCTTGACCAGGTTGTTCGCACACGTGGGCTTCACCGCGAACGCCGCAAGCGCGCGCCGTGGCCTGTGGTCGCGCTCGTCGGTTATACCAACGCCGGCAAATCGACGCTGTTCAACCGCCTGACGGGCAGTGACGTGATGGCAGAGGATTTGCTGTTCGCCACGCTCGACCCGACAATGCGCGAAGTCGCGTTGCCAGGATTGGCGAAAATCATCCTGTCCGACACAGTGGGTTTCATTTCTGATTTGCCGACGCAGCTTGTTGCAGCGTTCCGGGCAACCCTTGAAGAAGTGATGTCGGCCGATCTCATTCTCCATGTCCGTGACATTGCTCATGTCGACAGCGATGCGCAGGCCGCCGACGTCGAGGACGTGCTCACCGACTTGGGCGTGATCGGTTCGGCAAACGGCACCCCGATCCTCGAACTATGGAACAAGATCGATATGCTCGACGAGGACCGCCGAGTGGCGATCTTTGCCGAAGCCGACCGCCGCGATGATGTTGTGCCGATCTCGGCAATGACAGGCGCCGGCATCGACGCGATGCGCGAGGTTGTCGGTGGACGGCTGACCGTCGCGCGTCGGCTTCGACATATTGACTTATCGGCGAATGACGGGGCGGGTCGGGCGTGGCTGCACGCGCACGGCAGCGTAGAGGATGAAAGCGGTGACGGCGACAATGTTAGAATCGCCGTGCGGCTGAGCGACGCTGATTTTGCGCGATATCAGGCGCGCTGAGCTTCTTTCGCGGCGTTCCACAAGGCTTCTTTGTCGTCGAGTGAAAGCGCGGTGAAGCCGTCGGCAACTTCGATGGCGCGGAAACGCTTTTCGAACTTTGCATTGGCCCGGCGGAGTGCAACTTCGGGATCGACGTCCAGATGCCGGGCCAGATTGACCGCCGCAAAGAGCAAATCGCCCATTTCGTCCTCGCGCGCATCGGCGGTTTCAGCCGATTCAATTTCGCCAAGCTCCTCGAGAATCTTGGCTCGGGGGCCGTCGGCATCGGGCCAGTCAAATCCCGTCCGCGCGGCGCGTTTCTGGAGCTTTTCGGCACGCATCAGCGCGGGCAGGGCAAGCGCGACCCCATCAAGGGCACTGCCGCCGCGACGTTCGGCCGCTTTCATATTTTCCCAGTCGGGCCGGTCGGGCGCATCGCCGAAAATATGTGGATGGCGGTGCTCCATCTTGTCGGCAATAGCGTCGGCTACATCGTTGAGCGAAAACTGACCGGCCTGTTCGGCAATCCGCGCGTGGAGGACAACCTGAAACAGCAGGTCGCCCAGTTCTTCCTTCAGTGCATCGCTATCGTCGCGCGCGATGGCATCGGCGACCTCATACGCCTCTTCGATGGTATAGGGTGCAATGGTCGCAAAGGTCTGGACGCGGTCCCAGTCACACCCGGTCAGAGGATCGCGCAGACGTTCGACAATGCGCCGTATGCGCGTTAACGGATCAGGTGGGATTGACGCGATTATTGCCATTTTAATGCAACGACGGTCGTGAAGACCCCTCTTTTGCGTCCGCCAACGCATCGTGAAATTCCTGACGATGCCGCTTCCACGCCATCAGGCAGTCGAGATAGCCGATAGCACCGTAGAGTATCCCTGCACCAACCCATGCCATCCAGGGTGGCAGACCGAGCCACTGCAACGCGATGAACATGCCGACGACAAGCAAACCGAAGCCGAACGCCGTCAACCCCGCTGCATTCGGCTGATCGGGCGGTGGTGGCGATACATCGTCGGCGTGCGCTTTGGCTTTTTCGAAAATGTTCATTGCCGGTCATCCGAAGGAGAGGAATGCTTAATGCATGAATTAACGCGCGGTTGTCGAATCATCCCAAGCCAACAGCGCCGCCCGCTGGCGCTTGCCCCGCCGTCCGGTTAAGCGGGGCCGCACGACTCGCACAGGTGCAATGCATTCATGGATATTCCCCTCGGCCTCACGTTCGATGATGTGTTGCTGCAACCTGGCGCATCCGACGTCCTGCCCAGTCAGGCCGATACACGCACGCAGCTGACCAAAAACATTTCGCTCAACATCCCGATCCTGTCGTCGGCGATGGACACCGTGACCGAGGCGGACATGGCAATCGTCATGGCGCAACTTGGCGGAATCGGCGTGCTCCACCGCAATCTGTCGATCGAGGAACAGGCGGCGGCGGTGCGGCAGGTCAAGCGCTTCGAAAGCGGCATGGTGGTCAACCCGATCACGATCCGGCCCACGCAGACGCTTGCCGACGCGCGCGAGATCATGGCGCGGCACCGGATTTCAGGTATTCCCGTGGTCGAGGCGTCGGGCAAGCTCGTCGGCATCCTCACCAACCGCGACGTGCGATTTGCCGAAAATCCTGCTCAGCCGGTCAGCGAATTGATGACCAGCCAGAATTTGGCGACGGTCACGGAGGGCGTGACGCAAGAGGAAGCGCAGCGGTTGCTGCACCAGCGGCGGATCGAAAAGCTGCTGGTGGTGGATACTGACTTTCGCTGCACCGGCTTGATTACGGTCAAGGATATTGAAAAGGCTGTCACCTATCCGGATGCGACCAAAGACGGGACGGGGCGTCTGCGCGTCGCCGCTGCCACCACGACAGGTGATGCGGGTTTTGCGCGGACCGAAGCGCTGATCGATGCCGAGTGCGATTTGATTGTTGTCGATACCGCGCACGGTCATTCGAACATGGTTTCTGCCGCCGTCGAGCGCATTCGCAAGCTGAGCAATTCGGTTCAGATCGTTGCGGGCAATGTCGCGACGGGCGAGGCAACGCGCGCGCTGATTGATGCCGGCGCGGACGGGATCAAGGTCGGCATCGGGCCGGGATCAATCTGCACGACGCGCGTTGTGGCAGGCGTCGGCGTGCCACAGCTTACCGCGATCATGGACTCGGCGAACGAAGCCGCAAAGTCAGGTATCCCGGTGATCGCCGATGGCGGCCTGCGCACGTCGGGCGATATTGCCAAGGCGCTGGCGGGGGGCGCATCGACCGTGATGGTTGGATCGCTGCTGGCGGGCACGACCGAGGCACCGGGCGAGATATTTCTGTATCAGGGGCGTAGCTACAAATCTTATCGTGGCATGGGATCGGTTGGCGCAATGGCGCGCGGATCAGCGGACCGCTACTTCCAGCAGGACATCAAGGATCAGCTGAAGCTCGTGCCCGAAGGAATTGAAGGGCAGGTTGCCTATAAAGGACCGGCGCGCGACGTTATTCACCAGCTTGTCGGCGGGGTGAAGGCCGCAATGGGCTACACCGGATCGCGCTCGATTGCCGACCTTCAGGAACGCGCGCGTTTTATCCGCATCACCAATGCCGGTTTGCGCGAAAGTCATGTCCATGACGTGTCGATTA
>JAYUYR010000142.1:0-5745 GCA_043752405.1 Sphingomonas sp.
CGCCGATCACGTCAAAAAACTCGGGAAGACGGGTTTGATCCTCGCCAGCTATTCGACCGGTTCTCGCCAGCGCATTTCGGGCCTGCTCGCCGACCACGGTCTTAACTGCGTGGCGATGGCCGAAAGCTGGCAGGACGCTCAAAACATTGCGGCAAAACAGACAGTTGCGCTGGTCGTCGTGCCGCTCGACCACGGCTTCACTGCCCCCGCCGTCGCCATTGTCACCGAACAGGATTTGCTCGGCGACCGCCTCGTCCGCCGCGCCAAGCGCAAGAAAAGTGCCGACGCCTTCCTCTCCGAGCTTGCCATGCTCAGCCCCGGCGACCTCGTCGTCCACCG
This sequence comes from Sphingomonas sp., assembly GCA_043752405.1. GTDB lineage: Bacteria > Pseudomonadota > Alphaproteobacteria > Sphingomonadales > Sphingomonadaceae > Sphingomonas_O. The sequence goes on from JAYUYR010000142.1 coordinate 340, forward strand.
CGACCACGGCATCGGGCGCTACGAAGGGCTGACCTCGATCCCCGTCGGCAAGTCCCCGCATGATTGCGTCGCGCTGACCTACGCGGGCGGCGACAAGCTGTTCGTGCCCGTCGAAAACCTCGACGTCCTCTCGCGTTTTGGTTCGGACAGCGAGAATGCTTCGCTCGACCGCCTTGGCGGCGAAGCGTGGCAACGCCGCAAATCGAAGATGAAGGAACGCATCCGCGCCATCGCGGGTGATCTCATCGCAGTTGCCGCCGAACGCGCACTCCGTCCCGCCGACGTCATCGAACGCGACGGGTCTTTCAACGAATTCGTTGACCGCTTTCCCTATCAGGAAACCGACGATCAGGACCGTGCGATCGAGGATGTTCTTGGCGACCTGTCGAGCGGTACGCCAATGGACCGTCTCGTCTGCGGCGACGTCGGCTTCGGCAAAACCGAAGTGGCGCTTCGTGCCGCATTTACGGCGGCAATGGCGGGGCATCAGGTCGCACTTATCTGTCCCACGACGTTGCTCGCCCGCCAGCATCACCGGACGTTCCTCGAACGATTTCAGGGGTTCCCCCTCAACATCGGCCGCCTTTCGCGCCTCGTCCCTGCGGCAGAGGCCAAGACCACCAAAGAAGGCATGGCCGACGGACGCATCGACATCGTCATCGGCACCCATGCGCTGCTGACCAAGGGACTGGAATTCAAACGCCTCGGCCTCGTCATCGTCGACGAGGAGCAGCGTTTCGGCGTGACCCATAAAGAGCGGCTGAAAGCGCTGAAGACAGACGTCCATATGCTCACGCTGACTGCCACGCCCATTCCACGCACCCTGCAAATGGCGATGTCGGGCCTGCGTGAATTGTCGGTTATCCAGACGCCCCCGGTCGACCGCCTCGCGGTGCGCACCTATGTCATGCCGTGGGATCCGGTCGTCCTGCGCGAGGCGCTGCTCCGCGAGCATTATCGCGGCGGACAGAGTTTCTTTGTCACCCCCCGCATCGCCGATCTACCCGACATCGAGGAATTTCTGCGCAAGGAAATCCCCGAAGTGCGCATGGTGACGGCGCACGGCCAAATGTCGCCCACCGAGGTCGAAGAACGCATGTCGGCTTTTTACGACCGCAGATATGACGTGCTTCTCTCGACCACCATCGTCGAATCCGGCCTCGACATCCCCAGCGCCAACACGCTTATCATCCACCGTGCCGACCGTTTCGGTCTTGCCCAGCTTTACCAGCTTCGCGGCCGCGTCGGACGATCGAAGACCCGCGCCTATGCCTATATGACGACCGCGCCGGGCCGTCAGATGACCGAGGGTGCCGAGAAGCGGCTTAAAGTCCTGAGCGATCTCGACAGTTTAGGCGCCGGTTTTCAGCTCGCATCACATGATCTCGACATTCGCGGGGCGGGCAATCTGCTCGGCGACGAACAGTCCGGCCACATCCGTGAAGTCGGCTTCGAACTATATCAGTCCATGCTCGAAGAAGCGATTATGGAAGCCAAGGCGGGAGGCATCATTGCCGCGCGCGCCGCAGACCTGTCGCCGCAGATAACGGTCGATGCCCCGATCCTGATCCCCGAGGATTACGTCCCCGATCTCGACCTGCGCATGAGCCTTTATCGCCGCATCAACGACCTGACCGACGCGGGTGCCATCGAAGCCTTTGCCGCCGAAATGATCGACCGTTTCGGCCCGCTTCCCGAACCAACCGACAATCTGCTGACGCTGATGGGAATCAAACTCAACGCGCGCGCCGCGCAGATCGCCAAGATCGATGTCGGTGCCAAAGGGGCGCTTGTCAGTTTCTGGAACGACAGCTTCCCCAATGTCGATGGCCTGCTCGCCTATGTCGAACGGCTTAAGGGCATCGCCAAACTCCGCCCCGACATGAAGCTCAGCATTTCGCGCGAATGGGATGGTCCCAAAGCCCGCCTCAATGGCGCGCTGCAATTGTCGAAGGGGCTGGCGAAACTGCTTGCCTAAGCCGAAACCAACCGCACCAGGTCCTCGACCCCGACTGCTTCGGCGTACAGAAACCCCTGATAATAGTTGCACCCCTCGGCCGCCAACAACGCCAGTTGCTCGTTGGTCTCCACCCCTTCTGCGACCACCGCCAACCCCAGCGAACGCGCCATGTCGATCACCCCGCGCACCACGATCCGGTCGCGGGTGGAGCCGGTAATATCCTGGGCCAGATGCTTGTCGATTTTCAGATAATCGAGCGGCAGCGCTTTCAGATAAGCTAAACTCGAATAGCCCGTGCCGAAATCGTCGATCGCCACGCGGCACCCCCCGGCACGCAGGTCGGCCAGCACAGTCGCGGCGGCGGCCAGATCCTCGATCAACCCGTTTTCGGTGATTTCAACCGTCAACCGCCCACGGGGAAACCCGCATCCGTCGATCATCGCAAAGAAGGTATCGACGAAGCCCGCCCGCGCAATGTCCGCCGCGGTGAGGTTAATCGCTAGCCTCAGCATCGCCAGCGTATCGGGCCACGCGGCTGCAATCGTCGCCGCCCGCCGTTGCACATGCGCTGACAGCACGGTCAGATAGTCTGACCGTTCGGCGACCGCGAACAGTGTCTGCGCGCCCAGCTCGCCATGATCGGGGTGCCGCCACCGCGCCAGCGCCTCGACACCGATCATGCGGCCACTGGCAATCGACAATTGCGGCTGGAACAAAATTTCGATCTCGTCGCGGTCGAGCGCGCGACGCAGGTCCGCCTGCAAGCTGACATCGAACAGCGCCGCCCCCTCGTCGGCGGCGCTCAACGCCCGCACATGCGACCCTTCGGACGCACGCGCTTCCGCCAAAGCCGCGCCTGCCCGGCGCAGCAATTGGGTGGCATCGTCACCGGGCACACTTTCAACAATCCCGATCCGACACCCGAGTGATATCATGTGGCCGTCGGCGAGGAAGGGCCGCTCGATCCGTTCGACAATCTGGTTGGCCAGCGCTTCGCGGGCATCGGCGTCGATGCCATCGAGCGTAACGACAAATTCCGCCCCGATCATTCGCGTCAGGAACCCCCGCTCGCCGCCAAACTGGACGACCAGCGGTTCGATCCGCTCGGCCACGGCTTCGAGCAGGATGTCGCCCGTCCCCCGCCCGAACGCCATATTGATCATGTCGAAACGGGTAAAAGCGACAAGTAGCAAGCCAAGTGGCACTTCCTCACCCGACAGCCGCGCAGCAATCCGCTCGCGCGCACCAATTTCGGTTTCAACCGCAAATGAACGATGGCGCACCATACGCCGTTCCGGCCTTCCTCTGAGTCGTTCGACATGGCGCTCGGCAAGCCGCACCATTCGCGCCAGATCGACCTCGGCATAAGGCCGGGGCAGGTAATGTGTCGCCCCGGCGCCAATCAGCCGGTCGAGCGCTTTGTGGTCTTGGCTTGCAATCAACAATGTCGCAGCCCGCTGGAGCGTGGCGGCCCCGATCAGCGCATCCAGCCCGACCGGATAATCCTTGTCCAGATCGATTACGCACAGCATCGCGCCGCTCGTGACGAACCGCGCTGCGGCATCACTTGCGCCATCGGACAAAATCGCCGTGCGCCCAGAAGCGTTGAGCGCACTGGCAAGCGCGTCACGCCGGGTATCAGCGACCAGGAACACCGGAGCTGCCGTGGTTTCGGCCGATGATGGCGAATATCGCGTCAAACCCTAACCCCGTTTTGGTTGTGCTAACGCGACATCGCGCCGCCGCCAACTGCGCAATTGCCGAAATCGCCTGTTACGCCTAGCTATGGCGCATGTTGACCGGTGCGTCTCCTCTACCAACGATGCGCGATGGCTTTGGCCGCCGCATCGATTATGTGCGCCTGTCGCTGACAGATCGGTGCGACATGCGGTGCCGTTATTGCATGGCGGAGGACATGGTTTTCGTGCCCCGCAGCGAGGTTCTGAGCCTCGAGGAAATCGTCGAACTTGCGCACCTGTTCGTGGCGCGCGGGGTGAAGCGCATCCGACTGACCGGCGGCGAGCCGCTCGCCCGGCGCGGTGCGCTGCAAGTCGCGGCAGGCATCGGACGATTGATCGGTAACGGCCTCGAAGAACTGACGCTCACCACCAACGCAACCCGACTCGCCGAATTTGCCGAGCCGCTGCACGATGCCGGTATCCGCCGGATCAATGTCAGCCTCGACACGCGCGATCCCGATCGTTTTCGCTACATCACCCGCCAGGGCAATCTCGACCGCGTGCTGGGCGGCATCGCGGCGGCCAAGGCAGCGGGCCTTGCGATCAAGATCAACATGGTCGCGCTGAAAGGGCTGAACGACGACGAAATCGAACCGATGCTTGTCTGGTGCGGTGAACAGGGGTTCGGCCTTTCGCTCATCGAAACCATGCCGCTCGGCCAGATCGACGATGACCGCAACGACCGCTTCCTGCCGCTGACGCTGGTTCGGGAAGCACTCGAAGCAAAATACACTTTTGTCGCCAGCGACCGGGTAACGGGTGGCCCTGCGCGCTACTGGACCATCCCCGAACTTGGCGCGACGCTTGGCTTCATCTCGCCACTGACGCGCAATTTCTGTGACAATTGCAATCGCATCCGCGTGTCGGCTTCGGGACAGTTGTATATGTGCCTGGGGCATGAGGACAAAGTCGATCTGCGCGCCGCGCTTCGTTCGGGCGACCCGACCGCGGTTGACGATGCCGTCGATACTGTGCTGCGCCTCAAGCCGCGACGCCATAACTTTGACCTGTCGATCCCCGCCACCGCGCGACACATGAGCGTGACCGGCGGATGAGCGTTGCGGAGCCGAAACGCGCGCTGTTGGTCTCGCCGACCGACGCTGCTGCCGACGCTGCCCGGACGCTTCAGGAACGGCGTGACTGGGTGCCGTTGAAAGACGCCGACATGGTCGTCGCACTCGGCGGCGATGGCTTCATGCTGCAGACGTTGCACGCGATGCTCGAAAACCGTCGTATCCTGCCGGTCTTCGGCATGAACCTTGGCACCGTCGGTTTCCTGATGAACGAATGGCGTGCCAAGGGGCTCGACCAGCGGATCGAAACGGCAAAGCTGTTCAACGTCACGCCCTTGCGGATGGAAGCCGAAACCATCGAGGGGCAGCGCATCACCCTGCCCGCGATCAACGAAGTCTCGCTCCTGCGCGAAACCCGTCAGACTGCCAAACTCGAAGTGACCGTTAACGACCGTGTCGTCATCCCCGAACTTGTGTGTGACGGTGTACTCGTTTCGACCCCTGCTGGATCGACGGCGTATAATCTTTCGGCGCACGGGCCTATTCTGCCGCTTGGGTCCGCGCTGCTGGCGTTGACTCCGATCAGCCCGTTTCGTCCCCGGCGCTGGCGCGGCGCGATCCTGCCCGAAACCGCAACTATCCAGTTCCGTGTGCTCGACGCCGTGAAGCGTCCCGTGTCCGCCGTCGCCGACCA
>JAYUYR010000143.1:0-5719 GCA_043752405.1 Sphingomonas sp.
TATAGCAACAAGGCAGGTTCTTGACGGCGCGGTCAATGATAGGGAGAGGTCACAGGGACAGCCCGTTACCCGCGCGCGGCAAAGTGCGGCCAAGGATGAAATAGATGACCGAACGCGAAACCATGCCATATGATGTTGTGATTGTCGGGGCAGGCCCGGCGGGACTAGCAGCAGCGATCCGGCTGAAACAGCTGAATGCTGATTTGGCGGTCTGTGTCCTTGAGAAAGGATCCGAAGTCGGGGCGCACATTTTGTCAGGCGCAGTCGTGGATCCCAAAGCGTTGGACGAACTGCTGCCCGACTGGCGCGCGAGTGCGTCGCTGGCAAAAGTGCCCGTTACCGACAACCAGCATTGGGTACTGTCGAAGACCGGCAAGTTTGCGATTCCGCATATTTTCCTGCCACCGTTTCTCAACAACAAAGGCACATATACCGGCAGCCTGGGCAATTTGTGCCGCTGGCTTGCCGAGCAGGCCGAGGGGCTGGGCGTCGAGATATTTCCGGGCTTTGCGGTGGCCGAAGTGCTGTTCAACGAAGATGGCTCGATCAAGGGTGTCGCAACGGGCGATATGGGCGTGGCGAGGGACGGGACGCATAAACCCGATTATCAGCCGGGGCTGGAACTCCATGCAAAATATACGCTGTTTGCCGAAGGGGTTCGGGGGAGTCTTTCAAAGCAGCTGATAAGAGAATTGGGTCTGGCCAAAGACTCGCAACCGCAGATTTACGGGCTGGGCATCAAGGAATTGTGGGACATCGATCCGGCCAATCATGTGCCGGGTCGGGTGATCCACACGCAGGGCTGGCCGCTGACGACCGGCAGCAATGGTGGCGGGTTTCTGTATCACCAGGCCGACGGACAGGTTGCGCTCGGGTTCGTAACGTGGCTCAACTATCGCAATCCGTATTTGTCACCGTTCGAGGAAATGCAGCGGTGGAAAACGCATCCCGAAATCAAGGCAATCCTGAAAGGCGGACGGCGCGTTTCCTATGGCGCGCGGGCGATCAATGATGGCGGATTTCAGGCGGTTCCGAAGCTCGCGTTTCCCGGCGGCGCGCTGATCGGCTGTTCGGCGGGGTTTGTGAACGTGCCGCGGATCAAGGGCAGCCACACTGCGATGAAGACGGGAATGATGGCTGCCGAGGCCACGGCTGCCGCGATTGCCGCTGGCCGCGCGGGCGACACGCTCGACGCCTATGAAGCCGATTACCGGACGAGCTGGGTTGCCAGAGAATTAAGTATGGTGCGTAACGTGTTGCCCGCCGTGGAGAAATTCGGAGATCTGATCGGGTCATTGCTGGCGGGGATTATGATGTGGCTCGAGTATTTCGGTCTGAAGCTGCCCTTCACCATGAAAACGCATCCGGACAACGAGAGTTTGTGGCGCGAGGACCTGGTGGCCCCCATTGCCTATCCGAAGCCTGATAATGTGATCAGTTTTGACCGGCTTTCCTCGGTTTTTTTATCGAATACCAACCACGAAGAGGATCAACCCTGCCATTTGCAGTTAAAAGACCCTGCAATTCCCATCACGGTCAACCTGCCGTTGTATGACAATCCCGAGCAGCGTTACTGTCCGGCGGGGGTTTACGAGATTGTCGGACGCGAAGAAGGTGCTCCGAAACTTCAGATCAACGCCCAAAACTGCGTTCATTGCAAAACCTGCGACATCAAGGATCCGACGCAGAACATTAACTGGGTGGTGCCGGAGGGTGGCGGTGGTCCGAACTATCCCAATATGTAGTCTTGCTCTGCTGCTGATCCCGGTTGCGGTTGAAGCGCGGCGGAGCGAAGTCTCGGCGATGGGACTGTATGTCCGGGCGCGTGTCGCGGACAGTCGCGAGCTGTCCGAAGTGGCGGTGGCGAATTATGCGGCGGCGCTGACTGCGGACCCGGCGAATGCGACAATCGCATTCCGGGCGTATCGCGAAGCGGTCGAGGCAGGGAATTATGCGCTGGCGGTGCGCGCCGCGCAGACACTTGAAAAAGCAGGGGACGTGCCGCCCGATGCGCATATCCTGTTGTATGTTGCCGAATTGCAGACGCGGGATTGGTCAGCGGCGAAAATGCGGTTGAACGCCCTTGCCGGGCAACCGGGACTGGGATTTCTGGCGCCGATGTTTGGGCGCTGGCTCGAAGTTTCGGCGGGCGTGCCGGTAGGGGTGCGGGGTGCCACGTCGAGTGACCGCATAACCAATGCCTACACGGCCGAAAACGATGCGCTCATCGCCTTGTCGGTCGGCGACATCGATGATGCGGTCTTGGCGATCAAGGGGATGTGGACGCTGGACCCATATCGCGCCGGGTCGCTGCGGCTGGCAGCGGCATCGCAACTGGTTGACCGCAAGCGGAAAGCGCGCGCGCTGGATTTGATCGTTGCCGATGACGATGCTGCCACCAAGGTAAGAGCGATCATCGACGCTGGGCGAAATCCTGGCGTGTCAGTGTCGTCGCCATCCGAGGGGGCTGCTTTCCTACTCGCGCGGGTCGCAGGTGACTTGATCGTCGAGGGTAGTGGCCGTTCGGGGCTGACTATGGCGCGGATGGCCGAGTTTGCTGCCCCCAGGAACGCACGGATAAAGCTGATGGTCGCAGGCGCTTTTGCGGCGCGGAAGCGTCATGCCGACGCTTTGGCCATTGCAGACGGTCTGGTGGACGATCCCATCTATGGCGACGATGCGGCATCATTCCGGATTGACCAGTTGGAAGGACTGGGCCGGATCGATGAGGCACTGGCCGAAGTGGGTGTCCGTGCGGTGAAGTCACCCAATGAACAGGCACGGATTGGCGATATCGAGCTTCGCCGCGGTAACTTTTTGGCAGCGGCGGCGGCGTATCAGCGCGTGCTCGATGTTCAAGGTGCCAAGGCGGGATGGGCGCTTATCTTTGCGGCGGCCAATGCGTATGACTATGCGGGCGAATGGCGGGCTGCTGCGCCATTGCTCGAACGCGCGCTGGCACTGGCGCCCGACGAGCCCGCGATCCTCAATGAACTGGGTTATGGGCTGATTACACAGGGGCAGGACATGGCGCGCGGATTGGTGCTGATCAGCAAAGCGGTGTCGCTCCGCCCCGATGATGCAGCGATCATCGATTCACTGGGGTGGGCACAGTATAAGCGCGGGGCGTTCGCCGAAGCGGTGCCGCTGCTCGAGCGCGCGGTTCGGCTCGATCAGGCACAGGCCGAAATCGGCGAGCATCTCGGCGATGCCTATTGGGCGACCGGCCGCAAGATCGACGCGCGCTATGCGTGGACAGCCGCGCGGGTACAGGCTGACGGTGATGCGCGGGTGCGGCTTGACAGCAAGATTGCAGGGCAGCGTTAGGCGTGGATCAGGAAATTGCCTATGCCAAGATCAACCTAGCGCTGCACGTTCGGCGGCGGCGCGACGACGGTTATCATGATCTTGAAACAGTGTTTGCTTTTTGTGCCGACGGTGATGTTGTTCGGGCAGAAGACGCCGACGCATTGTCGCTGACTATCGACGGCCCTTTCGCTGAAGGGCTTTCGACGACCGACAATCTGGTGTTGCGCGCCGCTGCGCTGCTTGGCGAGGGACGCGGTGCAGCCATTCGGTTGACCAAAAACCTGCCGGTCGCTGCGGGGGTTGGCGGCGGGTCTGCCGATGCTGCCGCGACTTTGCGCCTTTTGACGCGAGTCTGGGCTGTCGAGGCGGACCTTCATGCCATTGCCGCGCACTTGGGTGCCGATGTCCCGGGATGCGTTGCATCGACAACGGCGCGGGGCGAGGGGCGGGGGGATACCCTGGATGCGGTCGACGCGGACGTAGCGGGGATGCCGGTGCTGCTCGTCAATCCTCGCCTGCCGCTGTCAACGGCGGCCGTGTTCAAGGCGTGGGATGGCGTCGACAGAGGTGCCCTGGGCGACTGGCGGGCCGGGCGGAATGACCTCGAAGCCCCGGCGCGGACACTGGTGCCCGTGATCGGCGATGTGCTGGACTGGCTCGATGCCCAGCCCGGGGTCACATGCGCGCGCATGTCAGGGTCGGGGGCAACATGCTTTGCGTTGGTCGACGATCCAGAGCTGTGCGACCATGCTGCCTTCGCAGCGTCGCGCGAGCGCCCCCAGTGGTGGCACAAGATGTCGGTGTTGCGATGAGCGAGACTTGGCAAGTCATCGGCGAACAATCGCTTGGCGATGTCCTGATCGTCGGCGATCATGCATCGAACCGCGTTCCGCCCGAAATCGATCTCGGCATCGACCGCGCGCTGTTGTCGACGCATATCGGTTGGGACATTGGCGTTGCTTCGTTGGCGCAGGCGATTGGCGCGCCGCTGTTCCTTGGCAACGTCTCGCGCCTGGTGATCGACCTCAACCGCGATCCGGGCGATCCCGGCATCGTACCGCAATCGAGCGACGGGCATGACATTCCCGGCAATCGCGGCGACGCAAGCGAACGCGTCGCGCTTTACTGGCAACCCTATCATAATGAGCTTGCCGCCCGGATTGAGCGGACACAGCCTGTGCTGCTCATTTCCTTGCACAGTTTTACGCCGACCTTCCGTTCGAAGCCGGACGAAGTGCGACCTTGGGAAATCGGCATTCTCTACAATAACGATGACCGCGCGGCGCGGATTGCGATTGCGGTGTTCGAGGCGGCCGGTGTCGTCACGGGGGATCAACTCCCCTATTCGGGTAAGGAGCTTAATGCGACCATGAACCGGCACGGCGAGGGGACGGGGACGCCCTATCTCGGCATCGAAGTGCGGCAGGACCTGATCGTCGACGATGACGGCGTGGCAAAATGGGCGGCTATACTTCGCTCCGTCATCCACAGCTGTCTTGACCATTTCGCCGTGGGCGCCAGAGAGAGCATATGACTAACATCTTCGACAAATCCAAACTGCCCAGCCGCCATGTTTCGGTGGGGCCGGAACGTGCGCCTCACCGGTCCTATTATTACGCAATGGGGCTGACCGAGGAAGAGATCGCGCGGCCCTTTGTCGGGATCGCGTCGGCGGGGAATGATTCGGCCCCGTGCAACACAACGCTCGATCATCAGGCCGATATTGCGCGTGGCGGCGTGGAAGCGGGCGGCGGGATGCCGCGGCGGTTCAATACGATCACGGTGACCGACGGCATCGCGATGGGGCATCAGGGGATGAAATCGTCACTGGTCAGCCGCGAGGTGATTGCCGATTCGGTCGAATTGTCGGTGCGTGGGCATTGTTACGATGCACTGTTGGGCTTTGCCGGATGCGACAAGTCGTTGCCGGGCATGATGATGGCGATGCTGCGGCTGAATGTGCCGAGCATTTTCGTCTATGGCGGGTCGATTTTGCCGGGTCGGTACCAGGACCGCGACGTGACCGTCGTGGATGTGTTTGAGATCGTCGGGAAGTATGCCGCAGGGGCGTGCCCCATCGAGGAAGTCCACGCGCTCGAAAAAGTTGCCTGTCCGGGCCACGGCGCTTGCGGCGGGCAATATACCGCCAACACGATGGCATGCGTGGCCGAAGCGATCGGCCTGTCGCTACCCAATTCGAACATGGCGCCTGCACCCTATTCGACACGCGATCAGGTCGCCCATGCGGCGGGGTTTCAGGTGATGGAACTGATCGCGCGTAATATAAGACCGCGTGACATCTGCACACGAGAAGCTTTTGAAAATGCAGCACGTATTGTCGCGGCAACGGGGGGGTCGACCAACGGTGTGCTGCACCTTCCAGCGATGGCGCACGAGGCGGGGATCGCGA
>JAYUYR010000144.1:0-5689 GCA_043752405.1 Sphingomonas sp.
CGCGCATTTGTCTGGCTATGTGGCGGGCCTTGCCGAGGGGCAGGCCATCGCCGTCGGACAACAGATCGGCTTTGTCGGCGACAGCGGCAACGCGGGTGCTGGCAACACCCATCTGCATTTCGCGCTCCACCGGATGGTTCCCGGCGAGACCTGGTATCGAGGGACGCCGGTCAATCCATACCCCTACCTTGCCGGAACGCCCTAGCCGACGACGGGACCGGAGATAGCATGGTGGAACAATGAGATAGCCATTTTCCGATCTCGTTACGGCACGTTTGTAGGCGTCGATCCCTTACGTACATGGTCATTATGGACTGGATCGCGTTTACCGAAAATCAACCCTCTTTTAGGCCAATTTGCGCTACACTTTCGAGCAAAAAAGCCGGACTGGCGGCATCCGCCAACAAACCGGTCGTTGCCGGTCCAAAGCGTACTCGTCCGAACTCGCCGGTTGTTCACGTGCGAAAGAACAAGTTTCTAGCAAAATGAGTACTTAATTTTAAGATTCGGATTCGCAGTGAAAGTTGATCCAAACACAACAGCGTTAATGTTCATGTAATGCTCATTGCTCCTGTCGGAAGAAACGGATTGGGAGCAAGGAGGGTGGATATGAGAAAAATTCTAATGATCGGCATGGCGATGCAACTTGCTGGTTGTACGGCGGCAACAATGGAGGGTTTCAGCGAAATCGCTGCGCAAGACGGCGTCGAGCGGATCGACATCAGCGCGGTACCTGCCTGGATGAATGGTAGTTTTCGTATCGGGGATAGCAAGGGCGACGTGCGTCGTATTGCCTCAAGCGACGCGATCGGCTGGGGGCCGGATGGCATTGGCTCTAATTTTGATCTGGTCAGGGATGGTTATGCCGCGCGCTTTGGACGAATGGCTTTTCCAATTTCGCGCGCTGATCTGGGCGGCCTGGCCGAAGCGCGCTGCGCTTATTCACGCGAAGAAGAGCGGACGGCAATCAATCGTTTCACGCTTTCAAGACCCTTGGAGCCGCTGCGCGTAACATGCCGATACCGTATCGATGGACGCGACGCGGGCACGCTCAGCCTGATGGCTGATTCCGACACTCGCACTAGCTACGCCGATGGCCGCAAAGGCGAGATCACTATTTTAGGTATACGCCTTGCTCTGCAAACGCGGCATGGCCTTGCCGAAACCGACGTCGCAGTGTCCGACCCCTCGGGCTATGTCGTGATCGATGATAATGGCCAAACAGTTGGCGCTGTGGAATTGACAGGAGGAGTGTCGCGGCGAGCCATCCTGCCGAAGAATGCAGCGCAGCGCAAAGCCACCCTCCTTGCGGCGATTACCCTTGCCTTGTTCTGGGATCCGGGCGACGTCGGCTGATACCGCTAACATTGCTGCCGTTTGGCTAGTCCAAATCGCGCCGCGGTAGCTGCCGCTCATTCACGTCCAAGCCGCGGGTTTGGTGAGGGCTGGTCTTGCGTCGTTAGTCAACTGTCGGCTTTCACGAAGGGATCGAGAAGACCGGCCAAGTGGCGGCTCGTAACATTCACGCTTCGATCGCCCGGCGAACACGGATCGATCCCAGCCACTCGTTCTGAACTGCGCGCAAGTCGACGTAAGCAAATCGCAATAGTTACCTGGCTTGAGTAAGAGACTAGCGCTCGTCGCCGCCGGTCGGTGACAGTGCGTCGCGGGCAAGTGCACGAACGTCGACGCGGGCTTCGAGGCGGGCGGCGAGCAGCGCGGTGCCACTGATCTTGCGCTGGACAAACAGCAGGTCGGTCGGAGGGATGTGCCACGCCGACTTGTCGCCCGCGATCGGCGTTCCTTCGTCGCGCAGTGTGCCGACGAAACGCCGATCGCTGAAGTCGAACGGGCCCGGACGATGTATTTCGGCGATGATCACATTGATCATCCGGTCGACCCCGCCGCCATGGCCATCGAGCGCGCGCTGACCGATGAAGCCAGCCGTCACTGCCGCGGAGCGGACGGCCATCGGATCCGCGTCGAGCCCGGCCTGCAGAAGCCTGCGATACGCCAGCGCGGTTTCCGGCGGGACCGCGCGCGTGGCACCGAAGTCGAGCAGGACAAGTCGTCCGGTTTCGGGCTGAAAGCGATAATTGGCGAAGTTGGGATCAGTCTGCATCATGCCGAACTCAAACAATTCGCGCAGGACCAGCCTGATAAGCGCCGTCATAACTTTGTCGCGCGTCGCTTGCGGGGCGGTAACGAGCGATTCGATCGGCTGGCCTTCGATGAAGCTCATCGCAAGCACGTTTGCCGTCGTGAACTCCTCGTCGAGCAGTGGAACGACCAGCGCGAGGTCATCGGCCAGCAGCCTCCCGAATATAGCCATCTGCGCGCCTTCGCGGTCGTAGTCGGCTTCTTCGGCGAGTTGGCGCTTGGCCTCGGCGAGCAGCGGCGTGACATCGAGTTCCTTGGGTAGCAGCCCCGATACGCGCAGCAGCGTCGCGACATTATCCACATCGGCGTCGATGCTGGCCCGCACGCCGGGATATTGCACCTTGATCGCGAGGAGGCGACCATCCCGTGTCGTCGCGCAGTGAACCTGGCCGATCGAGGCGGCGGCGATAGGGCGCGGTTCGAACCGATGAAACCGCGTCCGCCAATCCTTGCCCCATTGCGCGGCCAAGACCTGCTGTAGCTGCTGGGGCGGCATGTGGTGAGCATTGTCGCGAAGCCTCCCCATGACAAGTGCCAGCTCAGACGGCAGAAAGTCCCCCGCGTCCATCGAGATCATCTGGCCCAGTTTCATCGCCGCGCCGCGCAGGTGCGACAGGCGATCCGCGAGCCGACCGATATTGCCGGGTGTGAGCAGCAGGTCGCTTATACGTGGCCGCTCGCCCGCCGCTAACCGTCGCACGCCTTCGGCAATCATTCCGCCGCCGACGCCAGCGGCCAGTCGCCCGAACTGGCCGAAGCGCGCAGCGCGTCCGCTCGGTACCGCGCGCTGGCGGGGCACGGCCTGAAGCGGATCGGACGGATCGTCGCTCACCAGCCCATGCTCCCGGGGATGCCCTTGAAGGGACCCGCGAGATCGCTGGTGATCCAGCCGCCGTAAAATGCGCCTGGCTGCGGGACGACCGTCTCGCCATCGACCGAGCAACGATCGAACGGAGCGGCGTAGAAAGCGACATGGTCGCGCAGCATCGCGAAGGTCGGGGTCGGGTCAGGATAGCTCCAACCGACGCGGGGCAGGATGATGCCGTCGATCGCGACGTCCCAATAGGTCGCAAATCCCTTCCACTCGCAGAACGAACTCCCGGCGGCAGCACGAAGCACGCCCGGCGTGATGGCGTTGGGCGGGATGTAATAGCTTGGCGGATGGCCGGTCTCGAATGTGCAGACGCTCGCGCGCGTGTCGGCGATAAGGTTTCCTCTGTGCTCGATGCGGACGTGTGCGGCGCAGCGCTCGGCGATGGCAGGTCGCGGAAAGTCCCAAACGCTGCGCTGGCCCATCCCGACCGGATCGGGTCGTGGCCTCATGCGACGTGTCGCTTGGCGAGCATGCACTGCAGCTTGGGGCGGACCCGCAAAAAGCGAAGATTGACACGCACTAGCATTGCCAGCAGCCACGGCGACAGTGCCGCCAACCCCGGCGGCCGGAGTAGTAGAATTGCGCGCCACTTCGCCGCGAACGCTGCCGCGCCGGAGAGCAAGCGCCCGTCTTCGCTGACATGGAAGCGGGCCAGCATTTCTGTCGGGTCAACCGGGTAGGCCGAGGCCGGCGCGCTCGTCACATCGACGAACTCGATCGCGCTACGCCGGTCGAGCCGCCGCATCAGCGCAATCTCGCGGACGCACAGCGGACAACCACCATCGTGCCAGACAATCATTTTGGTCATGGCGACGATATAAGGCGCCATAAGCGGCGATGCATCAGCAGCTTAAAAAATGGCAGTATATGGTTGCAATCGTGCACCGCGCAATTGCCCATGGATTGTTCGCTATTCGATAGCCGTGGTCCTTCTTAGACCGCAATTGAGCCGCTAGCGGTCTGACGGCTTCTGGTCAGGTAATCGCAAATGCAGACATTGGTTCCAGATATCAACTTCTCTCTACGACGCGAACTAGCAGCCCCCCCCCTCAAGGCGAGAAGCGGTCCGAGGCATAGGGGCGAAGGCGATCATAAGCACTTAGGCGATTGAGATCGCAAGGTTCACCGGAGATTTGGGTGATACATACGTTCGAAACGCGCTTAAGCTCCGTCAACAGAGCGCGAATAGGCTGACGGTTGCGGGAACCTCTCGCCCCCTAATACCTATCGCAAGGGGTGGTCGATGCTTGGCATTTCAGCGTGGTGGATCGGACTTTCGGCTGAGCTTCAAGCTGCGCTGGTGAGCGCTGCAGCGACGGCGGGTGCTGCGATCTTCGGTATCGGCGCCGTCATCGCCCAAGTGAGGTCGCAAGGACGACAAGCACGCGCAGCCATCGCGGAGAGCGAGCGAAGGAAGATCAACGCGGCGTTATATGAGGACGCGGTATCTATCTGTCGTGGATTGGCAGATGCGGCGATCGAGTTGAGCACCAAGCTCAACACCATGAACATGGAGATTGAGATCGCCGCACGGGCGGAAGCGGCCATGCTGGCCTACAACCTTCCAAGTGCTCGGTTCCCGGCGTTGAGCGCACAATACGGCCAGTTCACCGATGCCGCTCTGCGGTTCATATTCTTGATTGAGAACCGGCGGATCGTTGACCCGCGTATCCTGATTTTCCGCACCGCCATGAACACCGTTCTGCACGACAGCCGCCAATCGATGTTCTCGGATTTCGTTTTGCACGTCATGCCTGCCCTGCCGACGGACAATCCCAATGGTGGCATATTCCCCTACAAGCCTCCGAACGTCGAGGGCGCCCTGGCCGTGAGGAAATACAGCGACCAGCTGATCCGTGCGGTAGATGACGCCACTGCCTATACCGAGGATTTCCTGACCGAGATGCAGAACGTCTTGCTCGGCGACCTTTACGGTAATCACCTCGACCCTCGTCAGCCTCTCGATCCCAGGCGCCGGGCCGTGACGTTGGACCAGGCCCAAGAGTTAGAAGCGTGGTTCAGGATGAACTCTGCCTGGGGCGCCGAGGCCGCGAGGGTGGAGGCCAAAATACGTGAGCGCTTTCTAGCGAAGCAAGACGGGGCCGAACATGGATGAGCCGCGCCGTCATGTCGTGGACGTCGATAGGCTACCCTTAACATTTCCGACGCATCGGCACTCGTCGGATTTCTGGCAGGCGCTCGGTCGCGCGGTCGCTTCGTTCGGCTTTCTGGAAGAGGCGCTGGGTAAAGCCATCTTCTCTTTCACGGCGATGTGCTCTTACCCAGATGAGCAGATTGAAGAAGCGTATCAAAGCTGGTTGAAGACGCTAGAGCGGGCTCTCGCGGATCCGCTCGGCAATCTCATCGACAGCTATGGGAAGGCAGTTCGGGACTACGGCGATGCCTCAATCGAAAATCAGGACGAACTGGTCGCCGATCTGCGCGCGGCGGCGGTCATCCGCAATGTGATATGCCATGGCTCATGGGGTATGCCGGACGATGCCGGCCGGTCCGTGCCTTTGTTCGTGAACAAGAGGATCGAAAAGTTCGAGACCCCGATCGACACCGCCTATCTCGACCAGCTTCAGCGTCACACGGCCGAGCTGACCTGCGCCGTAATCAACACGGTCACGCACATGGGTTGGCAGTTCCCAG
>JAYUYR010000145.1:0-5688 GCA_043752405.1 Sphingomonas sp.
TAGAGCAGGTGCCAAAAGCAAAGGGAGCTGGGTCGGTGAACATTATCCTTTTGGGCCCACCGGGCGCAGGCAAAGGCACACAGGCGCAGCGCCTGGTCGACGAGCGCGGCATGGTCCAGCTTTCGACGGGCGATATGCTTCGCGCGGGGGTCAAGGCGGGAACCCCGATCGGAGTCCAGGCCAAAACTGTCATGGAGTCGGGCGCGCTCGTTTCCGATGATATTGTCTCGGGTCTTATTGGCGAAAAGCTCGACAACATGACCCCCGACCAAGGCGCGATTTTCGATGGCTACCCCCGCACTGAAGCGCAGGCCGTATCGCTCGACACAATATTGAGCGTACGGGGTCGCACCCTTGATGCCGTTATCGAACTCGACGTCGATGAAGACGCGCTGGTCGACCGCATCACGGGCCGCTACACCTGCGCCAAGTGCAGCACAGGCTATCACGACCGTTACGCCAAGCCTAAAGTTGACCGCGTGTGCGACGTTTGCGGTTCAACCGAATTCAAACGCCGTCCTGATGACAATGCCGAAACTGTCCGCACTCGGATGAACGAATATCGCAGCAAAACCGCGCCAATCCTGCCGATCTACGAAGCACGCGGCCTGTTGAAGCGGATCGACGGCATGGCCGACATTGCGCAAGTCAGCGCGGCGATCGAGGATGTTCTAAACGGGTGACCGCGGTGATGACATTACCTTGCGTCGCAATTCCGGCGGTAACATTGGGGGTTAGCGTCGACTCGCTTGACAGCCACGCTACCGCTCCGTATCGCCAGTCTATACCGAACAAGCGGCAACCGGCGAGCGTTTTTACGCGCGTCGGAATTTGGTGTTTTCGAGGAATATAACGCTTAGAGATGGGGTGTCTGGCCGGACACCCTGTGGAGCTGGAGAATAACGAATGGCACGTATTGCGGGAGTGAACATTCCCACCAACAAGCGCGTTCATGTTGCGCTAACCTATATCCACGGCATCGGAAATACCAAGGCCAAGGAAATCACAACCAAGCTGGGCATCGATGCGCAGCGCCGCGTGCAAGACTTGACAGATCAGGAAGTGCTCCAGATCCGCGAGACGATCGACGCCGACCATACGGTCGAAGGCGATCTGCGCCGTACGGTATCGCAGAATATCAAGCGTCTGATGGACCTTGCCTGCTACCGTGGCCTTCGTCACCGCAAGGGGCTTCCCGTTCGCGGTCAGCGGACGCACACCAACGCGCGCACCCGCAAGGGCAAGGCCAAGCCGATCGCCGGCAAGAAGAAATAAGTCCGCGTTTACCGCAGCGACTTTTCAACTAGGACAGCAGAACAATGGCACGCGAACCTCAGCGCATAAAAAAGCGCGAACGCAAAAACATCACCAACGGCGTCGCGCATGTGAACGCCAGTTTTAACAACACCATGATCACGATCACCGATGCGCAGGGTAATGCCATCAGCTGGTCGTCGGCCGGCATGATGGGCTTTAAGGGGTCGCGTAAATCGACACCTTATGCAGCGCAGGTTGCCGCCGAAGACGCCGGTAAAAAGGCTGCGGAACATGGTGTCCGTACGCTTGAAGTCGAAGTGAAGGGTCCGGGTTCGGGTCGTGAATCGGCATTGCGCGCTCTCCAGGCAGTGGGTTTCAACATCACCTCGATCCGCGATGTAACGTCTATTCCGCACAACGGCGTCCGCCCTTCCAAGCGTCGTCGCGTCTGAATGGAGCCCTTCATGCTTCGCAACGCTAATAATTCGGATTACCCGGCAGAACCGCTGACGAGCGGGTCGCCCAACCCCAAGGGGAACATCGTGGCAGTCAATTCCAAAAACTGGCAGGAACTCAAGAAGCCGACAGCCCTCGAAAAGAAGGCCGGTAGTGACAATAAGCGCAAAGCAACGTTTATCGCCGAGCCGCTCGAGCGGGGCTTTGGCCTGACGCTTGGCAACGCGTTGCGCCGTGTGCTGCTCTCTTCGCTTCAGGGCGCTGCCGTCACGTCGATCAAGATCGAGAATGTTCTTCACGAATTCTCGTCGCTGGCGGGTGTGCGTGAGGACGTCACCGACATTGTCCTGAACGTGAAACAGATCGCGCTGCGCATGCAGGGCGAAGGGCCCAAGCGTCTCCAGCTTTCGGCGACGGGTCCGGCTGAAGTCACCGCCGGAATGATTGCTGTGTCGGGCGACATCGAAGTGATGAACCCCGAATTGGTCATCTGCCACCTCGACGACGGCGCGACGTTCAACATGGAACTGACTGCCGATGTCGGCAAAGGTTATGTTGCAAGCGCGGCCAACCGTCCGGCGGATGCGCCAATCGGTTTGGTCCCCGTTGATGCACTTTATTCGCCGGTCCGCCAGGTTGCCTACAAGGTCGAAAACACCCGCGTCGGGCAAGAGCTTGATTACGACAAGCTGACGCTCAACATCGAAACCGACGGCACCGTGACGCCCGAAGACGCCATCGCTTATGCGGCGCGTATTCTGCAGGACCAGCTCAGCCTGTTCGTGAGCTTCGATGATTCGATGGTTTCGTCCTCGCCGATGGTTGGTATGGCTGCACCGTCGAGCCATGCGCACGAAGTCGAAAGCGATGCAAACCAGCTTAACCGCTATCTTCTCAAGAAGGTCGACGAGTTGGAATTGTCGGTGCGCAGCGCGAACTGCCTCAAGAACGACAATATCATCTACATCGGTGATCTGGTCGGGAAATCCGAGGCCGAAATGCTTCGCACGCCGAACTTTGGTCGTAAGTCGTTGAATGAAATAAAGGAAGTGCTTTCAAGCATGGGCCTCCGCCTCGGCATGGATATCCCCGGATGGCCGCCCGAAAATATCGAGGACATGGCCAAGAAGCTCGAAGCCGAGTTGATGGGCTAAGAATCCCTGGTGTGACTTTTGGGGTTTGGGCGGTGCCCTTTTTTCACCGCCCGGCTTGGGGTTCCTGATACGGCCCCCTGACGAACGAAGGAAGATTATCATGCGTCATCGTAATGCCGGACGGAAACTGCAACGCACGTCCTCGCACCGTACAGCGCTGTTCCGCAACATGGCGGCGGCACTGATCAAGCACGAGCAGATCACGACGACGCTGGCGAAGGCAAAGGAACTGCGCCCCTACACCGAAAAGCTGGTCACGCTGGCAAAGAAGGGTGGCCTGTCGAACCGCCGCCTGGCGCACGCGCGGTTGCTCGACGATGCTCAGTTGATCAAGCTGTTCGATACGCTGGCCCCGCGCTATGCGGACCGTGCCGGTGGCTACTGCCGCGTGGTGAAGGCCGGTATCCGCATGTCGGACGCCGCCCCGATGGCGATCATCGAATTCATCGATCGCGACGTCGATGCCAAGGGCAAGGACTCGGGGCCGGTAATGGGCGACGATGACATGGCCGAAGGGGCATAGGCACGGTAGCGTTTCAATGCGCGACGGCTTCGGCATTGCGCCGCCGCCATTCCGTCGTGGGGTCGCCTGACAGCAAACGAGCTGGTACGCTTGCGCTGCTGGTGTTAGAAATCTAGGCTCCGGAACCAATGCTTCTGGAGCCGTTTTATTGACGCGTATCGTTGCCGTGCTGGCGGCCATATCATTTGCTTATCCTTCAAATGCCGAGGCGCCTTTGGATTATCCCAAGACCGCAATGGTCGATGTTGTCGAAATGGCATTCGGTGAGCGTGTCGCAGATCCGTACCGCTGGCTTGAGGCCGATGTGCGCACCGATACCAGAGTGCGCGATTGGGTAACGGCGCAGAATGGGGTCAGTGGCGCTTATCTCGCGGCGCTACCGGGCCGTGATATCTTCGCCAGACGTTTGCGTGAATTGTTCGCCTATGAACGGATTGGCGTCCCGCAAAAGGCAGGATCGCGCTATTTCTACGCGCACAACACGGGCCTTCAGAACCAGTCGACCTTGTGGGTGCGTGACGGCGTGGCTGGTGCGGGACGGCTGCTGCTCGACCCCAATGTCTGGGCAAAGGACGGTACGACGGCGCTTGCTGAATGGTCGCCGTCGGATGACGGACGCTTTCTTGCCTATGCGGTGCAGGATGGCGGCACCGACTGGCGGGTGGTGAAAATTATTGACGTGGCGACCGGCGCAGCGCTGAGCGACTTAGTGAAGTGGGTAAAGTTTTCGCGCATTGCGTGGAAGCCCGATGGCAGTGGCTTTTTCTATTCTCGCTTTCCCGAACCCAGCAACGGTGCCACATTCCAGTCGCCCAATCTTAACCAGAGCATCTGGTTTCACAAGCTCGGCACTGCGCAGGCAGCGGACGTGCAAATCTATGCGACGCCCGATCAGCCGAAGCTCAACCACACCGGCGAGGTTACCGACGACGGGCGATGGCTCGTGATCACCTCGTCGGCGGGCACAGATCCGCGCAATGCTGTGACAGTGGTGGCGCTCGATAAAGTGGACGCCAAGCCGCGCGCGCTGATCCCCGGTATCGACAATGACTGGCAACTGGTCGGCGCGTTGGGGAACCGTCTGTGGTTTCGTACCGACCTGAACGCAGGCAAGGGCCGAATTGTCCTACTTGACGTGAACAAGCGATCACCGAAGCCTGTGCCGGTAATCGCCGAGGCGCGCGACACGCTGATCGGCGCGTCGCTGGTCGGCGAGCGGATCATCGTCGCCTATCTGGGCGATGCCAAGTCGCAAGCCGAATTGTTCAGTCTCGAGGGAAATCCGCTCGGCAAGATCGAGTTGCCCGACATTGGAACCGCCGCTGGATTTAGCGGGCGCGCGGGCGTGGCAGAGACGTTCTACAACTTTTCGGGCTTTGCAACACCATCGACAGTTTACCGGTTTAACACCGCGACCAATCGCAGCGAACTTTTCTTCGCGCCTAAGCTGGCGTTCGATCCCAAGGCGTTTGTCACCGACCAAATCTTCTATACGTCAAAGGATGGCACGCAGGTCCCGATGTTCGTGGTCAGGCGCAAGGATTTGCCGAACGGCCCTGCGCCTACCCTGCTTTATGGCTATGGCGGGTTTAACGTCACGCTGACGCCGGGGTTTTCAGCAACGCGGATGTCCTGGCTCGAACAGGGCGGGGTGCTTGCGATTGCCAACCTGCGCGGCGGGGGTGAATATGGCAAGGAATGGCATGATGCTGGTCGGGGTCCACGCAAACAGAATGTCTTTGACGATTTCATTGCAGCGGCCGAATGGCTGGTTGCGCAGAGGATCACCTCAAAAGACAAGCTCGCAATTCAGGGAGGATCAAACGGCGGGTTGCTCGTGGGAGCCGTCGTAAACCAGCGGCCCGATTTGTTTGCGGTTGCACTACCGGCAGTAGGCGTAATGGACATGCTGCGCTTCGACCAGTTTACGGCAGGGCGTTACTGGACCGATGATTATGGTGATCCTGCGGTCGAGGCCGACTGGCGCATCCTGCGGTCTTATTCGCCCTATCACAATATCCGGGCAGGGGTCGTTTACCCGGCGGTACTGGTGTCGACGGCGGACACCGACGACCGCGTTGTGCCGGGGCACAGCTTTAAATATGCGGCGGCGCTTCAAGCGGCGAAGGCAGGACTGAAACCGCACATCATCCGCATCGAAACGCGCGCGGGGCATGGCACGGGCAAACCAACCGACAAGATTATTGAAGCGGCTGCCGACGAATGGGCTTTCGTCGCGCGCTGGACGGGAATGGCCGTTCGTTGATCGGCCGGATAAGGCCGTCGTTTGTGGGATTG
>JAYUYR010000146.1:0-5687 GCA_043752405.1 Sphingomonas sp.
AATTGAAGACCGGCGCATTGATCGAATTTTCGGTTGAATCGGCGTGCATCCTGGCGCGGCTGCCGGTCGAGGCGCGCACCCCCTATCGCGGCTATGCCCATAATGTCGGGCTGGCGTTCCAGATCGCCGACGATCTGATCGACTATTCAGGCGATGAGAAGGCGGCAGGCAAGCGCGTCGGTAAGGATGCCGGCGCGGGCAAGGCGACGTTTGTGTCCTTGCTCGGCGAGGATCGCGCCCGGCAGCAGGCGCAAATGCTGGTCGAGCAAGCGGTCGAGCATCTGGCGAGCCATGGCGAGGAAGCCGATCTGCTCCGCGCCATTGCGCGTTACTCGATCGAGCGGGACCGGTGACGACCCGCATCGGCGTTTATCCTGGCACCTTCGACCCTGTCACGCGCGGGCACATGGACATCATCCGCCGTGGTGCGAAGCTCGTTGATCGGCTGGTCATCGGCGTCACGACCAATCCGTCAAAATCGCCAATGTTCACGATCGAAGAGCGGCTGGCGACAGTCGTGCGCGAGACAGCGGACATAGCAGGCGTCAGCGTCGTGCCGTTCGACCTGCTGCTGATGGAGTTCGCTGAACGCCAGAACGCGTCGTTGATTATTAGAGGTCTACGTGCTGTTGCTGACTTCGAATATGAATATCAGATGGCGGGGATGAACCAACAGCTAAACAACCGTATTGAGACGATATTCCTGATGGCCGATGTCGCGCTTCAACCGATTGCGTCACGGCTGGTGAAGGAAATCGCGCTCTACGGCGGCGACATCCGCAAGTTCGTGCCCCCGGCAGTCGCGATCGAAGTCGAAGCGCGCGTCGCGCAGATCGGGCGCAAGGGCGTTTGATATTCAGGTGGCGCTCACGTCGCCACAGTAGTAGCGGTCGAAACTGGCTGGAGTTGATAATTTGAAGACGTTTCTCACTGCATTTATGGCCGTCCTCGTGCTCGCAAGCCCGGCGATGGCGAAGAAGAAGCCGAAAAAGGCGCTGCCTGTGCCGGTGTCGGTTGTCGCGCCTGAGCCGGCAGCGACGTCTGATAATCTGTGGCATATCCAGCTGTCGACGGGCGGAGAGGTTGTCGTATTGCTGCGGCCCGACAAGACCCCTAATCATGTCGAGCGGATCAAGACGCTGACGCGGGCGGGCTTTTATGACGGGTTGTTGTTTCACCGCGTCATCGACGGTTTCATGGCCCAGACCGGCGACCCCAAGGGAACCGGCGAAGGCGGATCGACGCTGCCCAATGTCAAAGCCGAATTCAACGATATGCCGCATTTGCGCGGCACCTTGGCAATGGCGCGCGCCGAAAGCGTGAACAGTGCGAACAGCCAGTTTTTCATTGTATTTCTGCCGGTTTTGCGGCTCGACGGGAAATACACACCGTTCGGGCGGGTCGTGTCGGGCATGCAGTATGTTGATCTGATCGAACGAGGCGAGCCGCCTGCGAATCCAGCCAAGATCATCAAGGCCTGGATCAAAGCTGACGGCCCGAATGCGGTCCGGGTGCCTTTGCCTGCAGTTGCTTCCGTTGCGCCGCCGGCCGCTTTGCCTTCGGATGCAACGCCGAAATAAGCCTCACCGTTGGGGCTGAGCTTGTCGAAGCCTTGTCCTTCTTTCTGCGCCGAGGGCATATAAGAAGGGCAACCCTTCGACAGGCTCAGGGCGAACGGATTATGCCATGCGCGTCGACCTTTTCGATTTCGAACTTCCTTCCGAACGGATTGCGCTGCGTCCGGTGAGCCCGCGTGATGCGGCGCGGATGCTTGTGGTCGAGGCCGCTGGGTTGAGCGACCGGACTGTGCGCGACTTGCCGTCGCTACTTCGACCGGGCGATTGCCTCGTCTTCAACGACACACGCGTCATCCCGGCTCAGCTTGAGGGGCGACGGGGCGA
The DNA here is from genome assembly GCA_043752405.1 of Sphingomonas sp. GTDB lineage: Bacteria > Pseudomonadota > Alphaproteobacteria > Sphingomonadales > Sphingomonadaceae > Sphingomonas_O. Next base: position 1,902 of record JAYUYR010000146.1, read on the forward strand.
AGCGAAAATCGGGGCAACGCTGCACAAGCGCGAGGGGTTGCGGTCGTGGCGCGCGTTTGTCCGTAATGCCAAGCGGGTGCATGATGGCGATGTCATTGATTTTGGCGAAGGCGTATTTGCTGCGGCCAGCGACCGTGGCGCGGACGGCAGCTGGCTGCTGACCTTTGCAGGCGAGGAACCCGTCGAAACGCTGTTCGAACGGGCAGGGACAATGCCGCTGCCCCCTTACATTGCCAGCAAGCGCAGCGTCGATGCGCGCGATGCCGATGATTATCAGACGATGTTTGCAGCAGAGAAGGGTGCAGTCGCCGCGCCGACGGCAGCGCTGCATTTTACGCCCGGGCTTATGACAGCGCTGTCCAACAACGGCGTGGCGCACGAAACCCTGACGCTACATGTCGGCGCGGGCACATTCCTGCCGGTCAAGGTCGATGATACCGACAATCATGCGATGCATGCCGAATGGGGCCGGATCGATGTGGCGACGGCGGCACGCCTTAACGCAGTCCGGGCCGGGGGCGGTCGGTTGATCGCTGTGGGAACGACCTCACTACGCCTGATCGAAAGTGCAGCGGATGCTGATGGCGTGATCCACCCATTCGAAGGTGATACGGCCATCTTCATCACCCCGGGTTACCGCTTCAAAGCAATCGACGGCCTGATGACCAATTTCCATTTGCCCAAATCGACTTTGTTCATGCTCGTCAGCGCATTGATGGGGCTCGAGCGGATGCAAGCCGCATATGCCCATGCTGTCGCCAGCGGGTATCGGTTCTACAGCTATGGCGATTCGAGCTTGTTGCTGCCATAATGGCATGATGAATAGTCCTGCGAAAATCACGCCTCCTCCCGAAATTGATTCGGATGCCGCCATTGCACTGGCTGCAGTCGAGGGCGACTTTTCCTTTTTGAGCGTTGGAATGCGTGTTCGGGTCGAGGACGGCTTGCGACGCATGACCGAGGAAGCGTTGGCATCGGGCGAACCGCGCGAACTGGATTTCGAAGATTTCAAACGACGCGGGCGCGAAAGGCTGCGGGCCGAACGGACGCAGTGAGCCGAGTTGTAAAGTTCGCACCCTCTGCAGAAAATGATCTTCTCAATATTTGGCGATTTCGTGTTGAATATTCGACGGAGTCAGCGGACGCACTGGTTGCGTCAGAATTGGCGGGAATACCTGCTTAAATGACCCGCTTCACTTTCCAAATCGCCACCACCGACGGCCCAGCGCGCACTGGCACCATCCAAATGGCGCGGGGTGAAATCCGTACGCCGGCTTTCATGCCGGTCGGCACTGCCGCCACGGTTAAGGGGATGAAGCCCGCCGATGTGCGCGCGTCGGGCGCCGACATCATCCTTGGCAATACCTATCATCTGATGCTGCGTCCCGGTGCGGAGCGGATGGCGCGGCTGGGTGGGTTGCACGATTTCATGCATTGGGACCGCCCGATCCTGACCGACAGTGGCGGCTATCAGGTCATGTCCCTCGGCGACCTGACGACGATCAGCGAGGAAGGCGTTGCGTTCAAATCGCATCTTGATGGCTCACGGCATATGTTGTCACCCGAGCGGTCGATGGAAATTCAGGCGCTGCTCGGTTCGGACATCGTCATGGCATTCGACGAATGTACGCCGTTTCCCGCTACGCACGAGGTTGCCGAGGCATCGATGCTGCGATCGATGCGCTGGGCACAGCGCTCGCGCGATGCATTTGCCAGCGCAGGCGCGTTGTTCGGGATCCAGCAGGGGTCCATGTTCGCCGACCTGCGCGCGAGGTCGTCAGACGCGCTGACGGGCATCGGGTTCGATGGCTATGCCGTCGGGGGCCTAGCCGTGGGCGAAGGGCAGGGGGCGATGTTCGGGGTGCTGGATTATGCGGTCAATATGCTTCCCGCTGACAAGCCCCGTTATCTGATGGGGGTGGGCAAGCCCGATGACATTGTCGGTGCAGTCGAGCGCGGGATCGACATGTTCGACTGCGTCCTGCCGACGCGAAGCGGGCGCAACGGCCAGGCGTTCACATGGGATGGGCCGCTCAATATCCGCAATGCCAAGTTTGCCGAGGATATGACACCGCTCGACCCGGCATCGCCGGTGGCGGCGTGGAGCAAAGCCTATCTGCACCATCTGGTACGGTCGGGCGAAATGTTGGGCGCGATGCTGATGACCGAACATAATCTGTGGTTCTATCAACAGGTTATGGCGGGGCTGCGTGGAGCTATACTAGCGAGGGAGCTTACGCCGTGGGCCGAAGCGTTCCGACGGCGGTATGCGGCACGAGGCCAAGGCGCTCGCGCCACATCCAGCGAATGAGGACAAGGACAGCGACCACCGCGAGTCCGCTTGCAAGACCCAGCCAGATGCCGACGCCGCGCATCGCCAGCGGAAAGGCGAGCGTGACACCAACGCCAAGGCCGATCACCCAGTAACCGATGGCGGCATAGATCATCGGCCAGCGGGTATCGTGAAGGCCACGCAACACGCCTGCGCCGACGACCTGTGCACCGTCGACAATCTGGAACAGCGCGGCGACGGCGAGGAACGAGACGGCCGTGGCCGCGATGGCGGTGTTGGCGGGATCGGCAAGGTCGAGAAAGATCCCTACGAGAGGGCGTGGTATCACGAGAAGCGTCAGCGCGGTCAGGCACATGAAGCCGACCCCTATCGCAAATGCCAGCCAGCCGGCGCGGGTAATCAGCCCCTTGTCGCCGCTGCCGTAGCCGAGGCCGACCCGGACGGTGGCGGCCTGAGCGACGCCCATCGGTACCATGAAAGCAAAGGCAGCGATTTGGATCGCGATGGCGTGCGCGGCGAGTGAGGTGCGGTCGATGACGCCCATAACAAAGACCGCGGCGTTGAACACACCGATCTCGAGCAGGATCATGATGGCGATGGGGAGACCGAGTTTCCAGATGGCGGCATAACGCGGCCAGTCGGGACGCCACCAGCGGCCGAACAGGTGATAACGGCGGAAATGCTTGCTTGTGACGACCACTGCGGCGAGGCCGGCGCAGAGGAACAGGTTCGAGATCGCACTGCCGATGGCGGCGCCGGGGAGGCCCATTGCAGGGAAACCGAGGTGGCCGAAGATCAGTGCCCAACCCGCGACGCCATTGACGATGACAGTGGCGAACAGGACGGCAAAGACGGCAAAGGCGCGCTCCATGGCCGAGATGTAGAAGCGCAAGGCCAGATGCAGGAAATAGGCGGGCAGGCTCCACATGATAATCTGAACGAAAACAGCGGCTTGCGCGGAAAGGGCGGGATCTTGGCCGAGCTTGAGGAGGATGGCTTCGGCATGCCACAGGATAAGCCAGCTTGGGATGGTGATGCTAATCGCGACCCAGAAGCCCTGGCGGACCGAGCGGCGGATGTCGCGCACCGAGTGCCGCATACGGCCACGCTCACTGGCAATCATGGGGGCAAGAGCGGAGATCAGGCCAGTGCCGAACATGAGGAACGGGCCGAAGATGTTGACCGCCAGCGACCCCGCCGCGAGCGCATCGGCGCTCAATCGGCCGAGCAGGACAAGGTCAGTGGCATAGATGATCGACTGCGCAAGATTGCCGAGAATAAGCGGCAGCGCGAGAGTGAGGAGTGCGCGGGCTTCGGTGGTCCAGGGCGAGGGGCGCGCGGTGGGTGACATTGACGCCCCCTATCACCGGTGGCGGCGCGATGCGATGGCGATTACCCGCCGAGTTTAACGCCCAAAAACCCGGGAAGAGGACCATTCCACCCGCCATCGTCATTGGCGTCGTCCACAGGGGCCGGAGCCGCGCGGCGGGGGG
>JAYUYR010000147.1:0-13650 GCA_043752405.1 Sphingomonas sp.
GCATCAGCGGTCAGCTGTGCCGATTCTTCATCGAGGACACGACCCAGCGCCGCAACACGTGCAAGATAGGCTTCGGCATCGGCGGCCGTCTTAACCGGGTGCTGTGAATTCAGGAATTCGGGAATTTGGGTCAGCGCGCCATTCTGCTGCGTGATGACATAGGGCGTGGCGCCGCCGAGAAAGCCGTCGGTTGCCCCGCCGCCATAGCTGAAGCGATCGCCGTCCTGCCCACGTGCTGCGGCATAATCAACCGTATCATAATTCAGTTGCTGCGCCGGTGTCAGCCCCTTGCGGTCCAGCGCCGTCAGCCGCTTGCGCATCGACGCCATCTGTGCGGCGGTCTTGACCCGCGCAACCGAACCGCTGTCATCGAGCAGTGCGCGCAGCCCGGCATGTTTACCTGCGTCGAGACCAAGCGTGGTGGCTGTCCGCGGCGACAGCGCCAGCAATTCATCGGCAAATGTCGCAAGCATACCGTCGAGCGGCGATGCTGCCGCTTTGCGCATTTTCGTCGCTGCAAAACCGGTGCCGGGCACTCCCAGCGCCACCGTCGTCGCGGCGAGGCCCGCGACAAAGCTGCGCCGTGACGTTGCGATATCATTGTCGATCATGATTGTCTCCGAAACCGGTTGGTTGGTGACACCCTAATCGCATCTGCGGTTCGGGCAAGCGTTCAATTGCTGGCCGAAAACGCCTGAATTCCCGTGATTGCGCGACCGAGGATCAGCGCATGGATGTCATGCGTCCCCTCATAGGTGTTCACGGTTTCAAGGTTTATCATGTGGCGGATGACATGATATTCGTCGGCTATGCCATTGCCACCGTGCATGTCTCGCGCGACACGGGCGATGTTCAAAGCCTTGCCGCAATTGTTGCGCTTGATCAGGCTGATCTGTTCGGGGCTCCACGTTCCCGCATCGATGTTGCGGCCGACCGCAAGCGCTGCCTGCAAACCAAGTGCAATTTCGGTCTCCATATCTGCTAATTTCAATTGAACCAATTGGTTAGCAGCAAGCGGCCGTCCGAATTGGTACCGGTCGAGCGTGTATTGACGTGCGCGATGAAAACAATCTTCGGCGGCGCCCATCGTTCCCCAGGCAATGCCATAGCGCGCCTTGTTCAGGCACCCGAACGGTCCGCCCAATCCCTTACCGCCGGGCAAAATATTTTCCTCGGGAATGAACACATCATCGCATACGATTTCGCCGGTAATCGACGCGCGCAGCGACAATTTGCCGTGGATTTCGGGCGTCGAAAAACCTTCCATCCCACGCTCGACAATAAATCCGCGGATTTGGCCGTCCAGTTTGCCCCACACAATCGCAAGGTCAGCAATCGGCGAATTGGTGATCCACATTTTACTGCCCGACAGCCGGTATCCGCCATTGGCCACAATCGCCCGCGTCTTCATGCCCGCCGGATCCGAGCCCGCATCGGGTTCGGTCAAGCCGAAGCAGCCAAGCAGATCGCCCGTCGCCATTCTTGGCAGGAACCGCTCGCGCTGCTCCTCGGTCCCGTAAGCGTAAATCGCTTCCATCGCCAAGCCCGATTGCACCGACGATGCCGAACGATAACCCGAATCGACCCGCTCGATTGCCCGCGTCATCAGCCCATAAGCGACATAGGAAATGCCCGCGCAGCCATAGCCCTTGATCGTCGCACCCAAGAAACCGAGCGCGCCGAGCTCGTTCATGATCTTGCGATCAAACCGCCCCTCGCGGTTGGCCATCAGGATGCGCGGTTGGAGCTTGTCCTGCGCATAAGCCTCCGCTGCGTCGCGGATCATCCGCTCTTCATCGGTCAATTGTGCGTCGAGAAGGAACGGATCGTCCCAGCGATAAGGAGTGAAATCAGCCATTACATTGCTCTGCCACGCCCAACCGCACAGGTCTATATTTGAAATAATATTACAACGCAGGCATGGTTATTTCAGGAGACGCCATGCCCATTGATTCGCCACAACGCAGCAACCTGCCGCCGCTGTCGCTCCACATTCCCGAACCACAATACCGCCCTGGCGACACGGCAGATTTCTCGAACATCGAAGTGCTGGCTGCGGGCGTTACGCCGCGTCCTGACAGTGCGGCCGACGCCAGCACGATGCGCGATATGGTCTACGGCCTTGTTCGCGTACTCGATGATGAAGGCAACGCCGTCGGCGCGTGGAACCCGCGGCTCGACGCCGACACGCTGCGCAAGCTGCTCCGCGCTATGGCGCTGACACGCGCGTTCGACGAGCGCATGTTCCGCGCGCAGCGACAGGGCAAAACCAGTTTCTATATGAAGTCAACGGGCGAAGAAGCGGTGGCAGTGGCCGCGACCTTTGCGCTGCAACGCGACGATATGTGTTTTCCGAGTTATCGCCAGCAAGGCATCCTCATCGCTCGCGGCTGGTCGCTCGTCGACATGATGAATCAGATTTATTCGAACAAGGCTGATCGGCTTAAGGGGCGTCAGCTGCCGATCATGTATTCGACGCGCGAGGGAGCGTTTTTTTCGATTAGTGGCAATCTCGCCACGCAGTATCCCCAAGCCGTCGGTTGGGCGATGGCGAGCGCAGCAAAAGGTGACACGCGCATTGCCGCGACATGGTGTGGCGAGGGATCGACGGCGGAAGGCGATTTCCACTCGGCCTGCATGTTCGCCACCGTGTATCGCGCGCCGGTGATCCTCAACGTCGTCAACAATCAATGGGCGATTTCGTCATTCGCGGGCTTTGCGGGCGGCGACGAAACCACCTTTGCCGCGCGCGCCGTGGGTTACGGGATGGCAGGTCTGCGCATCGACGGCAATGATCCGCTCGCGGTTTATGCGGCGACGGCATGGGCCGCCGAACGCGCGCGCACCAATAAAGGTCCGACGCTGATCGAGCATTTCACGTTCCGCGCCGAAGGGCACTCGACGAGCGACGACCCGGGTCAATATCGCAGCGCGAACGAAGGCGCGTCCTGGCCGCTAGGCGACCCGATTGCGCGCCTGAAAATGCACTTGATCGGTCTTGGCGAATGGGACGAGGACCGCCACGCCGCGCAGGACGCGGAGCTTGCCGAACTCGTGAAGGCGTCGGCCAAAGAGGCAGAGAAGAATGGTGTACTGGGGCATGGCCTCCACCAACCTTTCGACACGATGTTCGAGGATATTTTCGAGGAAATGCCATGGCACCTCGTCGAGCAGCGCGACCAGATGCGCGCCGAACGTGCAGACGCGGGAATTTAGCGTATGCCCCGCATGAACATGATCGAGGCGATCAACAGCGCCATGGACGTCGCGATGGTGCGTGACCCCGATGTCATCGTCCTCGGCGAAGATGTTGGTTATTTCGGCGGCGTCTTCCGCGCGACGGCGGGCTTGCAGGCCAAGCACGGCAAGATCCGGGTGCTCGATACGCCGATCACGGAATGCGGAATCATCGGCGTTGCGGTCGGGATGGCGGCCTATGGCATGCGTCCGGTGCCCGAAATTCAGTTTGCCGACTATATCTATCCCGCGCTCGACCAGTTGGTCAGCGAAGCCGCACGGCTACGTTATCGCTCGGCCGGCGAGTTCCCGATGCCGATCACCGTGCGCTCCCCCTTTGGCGGCGGTATCTTCGGCGGGCAGACGCATTCGCAATCGCCCGAAGGCATTTTCACCCATGTCTCGGGCCTGAAGACGGTCATCCCCTCCACGCCCTATGACGCAAAGGGGCTTTTGCTGGCGAGCATCGAAGACAATGACCCCACGATATTCTTCGAGCCCAAACGCATCTACAACGGCCCGTTTGATGGTCACTATGACCGCCCCGTCCAGCCGTGGGCCAAGTTCGACGCGAGCGAAGTCCCCGAGGGCCATTACACTGTCCCGCTCGGCAAGGCCGCCATCGTGCGCGAAGGGGCAGACGTCACCGTCCTTGCCTATGGCACTATGGTTCACGTTGCGCGTGCCACCGTGGAAGAGTTGGGCATTGATGCCGAAGTCATTGATCTTCGCACCCTCGTCCCGCTCGACATCGAAACCATCGAGGCCAGCGTGAAGAAAACCGGTCGCTGCCTCATTGTCCATGAAGCGACGCGCACCGGCGGCTTCGGTGCGGAATTGTCCGCGCTGGTGCAGGAGCGCTGTTTCTATCACCTCGAAGCGCCGATCGAGCGCGTCACCGGCTTTGACACCCCCTATCCGCACAGCCTCGAATGGGCATATTTCCCCGGACCCGTTCGCATCGGCACTGCGCTCAAAAAGATCATGAAGGACTAGCCGATGGCCCGCTTCACATTCCGCTTGCCCGACATCGGTGAAGGTATTGCCGAGGCCGAGATTGTCGCCTGGCACGTGAAGGTCGGCGACCGGATCGAGGAGGATCAGGGCATTGCCGACATGATGACCGACAAGGCAACAGTCGAAATGGAATCGCCGGTGTCGGGCGTGGTCGTCGAGATCGCGGGCGCGGTTGGCGATATGGTAGCGATCGGGTCGGCGCTGGCTGTGATTGAGGTTGAGGGGGAGGAAGAGGCCGAACCGGTAAACGTCGTGGATGCTGCTCCAACCACCGTTCGCCCTGAGCCTGTCGAAGGGCTGTCTTTACCTAAATTAGTGGTTGCAGAAGAAGTGCAGGACTTCGACAAGCTCAGCCCGAACGGTTCTGGTGTGGCCAGTGCACAGGTTCTCGCCTCCCCCGCCGTCCGCGGCCGCGCAGCAGACCTCGGTATCGACCTGTCCCTCGTCAAACCATCCGGAGACGGCCGCCTGCGCCATGCCGATCTCGATGCCTATCTCCGCTACAACAGTGCGCAGGGTTACACCGCCGCCGCCAAACTGCGCGCCGATGAAGCCATCAAGGTCATCGGCATGCGCCGCCGCATCGCCGAAAACATGGCCGCATCGAAACGAGCGATCCCGCATTTTACTTATGTCGACGAGATCGATGTCACTGAGCTAGAGGACATGCGCGGCGACCTGAACGCCAATCGCGGCGATCGGCTCAAGCTGACGCTCCTTCCGATCATGATCGTCGCAATCTGCAAGGCCGTTCCCGCTTTTCCGATGATCAACGCGCGGTATGACGACGAAGCGGGCATTGTGACGCGCCACGGCGCGGTCCATCTCGGCATGGCGACGCAGACCGATGCGGGATTGATGGTGCCCGTTATCCGCGACGCGCAAAGCATGAACGTCTGGCAACTCGCGCGCGAAATCACCCGCCTCGCCGACGCGGCGCGCAGTGGCAAGGCCAAGTCCGAGGAACTATCAGGCAGCACACTAACGATCACCTCGCTCGGACCGCTGGGCGGGATTGCGACGACACCGGTCATCAACCGGCCAGAAGTCGCGATCATCGGCCCCAACAAGATCGTCGAGCGCCCCGTCTTTGATGGCGAAGACATTCGGCGCGCCAAGCTCATGAATCTGTCGATCAGTTGTGACCACCGGGTGGTGGACGGGCATGATGCAGCGAGTTTTGTGCAGGAGCTGAAACGGTTTCTCGAAACGCCGGTGTTGCTGTTCGCGGATTAGCGCCCGCGCATCACCAATACTGGCCACTCGCCCCCGCTCGCACTCATCCGCCGCATTCCCTCCCGCCGGTACGCGCGCGTCACGGCGTCGGTCTGGGTACTAAGCAACCCCGCAAGCATCAGCGCCCCCCCCTGCGCCACACTCGCCGCAATCCACGGGGCCATATCGATCAGCGGTTGCGCCAGAATGTTAGCAATGACCAGATCATAAGGCGCGCGGGCGATGAGATTTCGGTGCGACAGCCCGTCGGCGACCACGAGATGCAACCCCCGAATCCCGTTGAGTGCGGCATTTTGGCGCACGACATCAATCGAGACCGGATCGATATCGGACGCCGTTGCCTTCGCTGCGGGCCACAGCCGCGTCGCCGCAAAGGCCAGCAATCCCGTCCCCGTGCCGATATCGATGATGTTGCGATAAACCTTGCCCTGTCGCTTCAACGCGTCCAGCGCGGTCAGGCATCCGGACGTTGTCGCATGTTGCCCCGTCCCGAATGCCAGCCCCGCCGGAATCACGAAATCCACGAGTCCGGCAACGGGCGGATGATCGGGTGTGCGCACATGAAACCGCCCCGCGACCAGCGGCTCGAACCCGGACTGACTGATCGTCACCCAGTCTTCGGGTGGCAGGGGTTTTGCTTTGGGGTCTTTCTCGCGCGCGCTCGGAACGAGATGCGCGACAATCCGCAGGACATCACGCGACGGTTTGCCTTCGAAATACGCATCGAGTTGCCAGCGGTCGGGCTGTGCGGGATCGGGCTCGGACGTGACCAGCACGGGTGCCGGATCGAGGTCAGCGAGTTCCGGAAGATCGCCAGCCAGCGTCTCGGCTTCGGCACGATTGCATGGCAAGGTCAGCTTCCAGCTTTCGGTCACCGTGCGCGTTCCTTTGCCAGCCGCTCATCGAGCCGCTTGCGCATCGCTGCCACAAGTCGGCGGCAGGCGTCCGGATCGATCAGCGGTTCCTTGCCGCTCAATCGTTCGAACAAATTGCTGACCCCGGGGTGCGGCGTGATCAGCACATCGCATTTCAGTGCTGCAACGCGGTCAAATGTCGCGCGAAATGGCGCAATGCGTTCGGGATGGTCGGTGAAACGATAACCGTCAGCGGACCCGGCGGTAAGGCTATCGCCATAAGCGATGGTCATGCATTTGGTGTTCTCGCAACTTTGCCAAGTCCAGCTTGTCCCGCCATCGGTATGGCCGGGAGTCATATGCGGGGTCAGCGACAGCACACGCTTCAGCTCGCCAACAATGATCATGCCCGGTTCGGGTTCGAAAGTAAGGGTGCCATCGACAGGCGCGGGTCGCATATCCGGGATGATGCCGAACTGCGGATCATCGGCTCTTGTCCGACCGGTTTCGACCACCGACCGCGCCGCTTCGCTGACCAGCAACTGCGCGCCGGTCGCAGCCTTCAATGCCGCAAATCCGCCCATATGATCGACATGTTCGTGGCTGCCGACGATGAACCGGATGTCACGAGGATCGAAACCGAGTGCGCGAATGTTCGCCAGAATCGAACGTACGGCTTCTTCGGTTGCGCCGTCGATCAGCACATGGCCCTTGGGTGACGTAACCAGCAAAACCGTGATGCCGCAGGTGCCGACATAATAAGTATTGCCGTGAATGCGCGCAGGCGGTGCGGCGTCGCTCCAGCCGTCACGACCGTCGCAAGATTTCGCAAGCGCTTCGCCCTGTGCCCTCGCGCCAATGGTTGGCGTCCTGCTATGCTGGATCGGCGCGCATGCCGCCACTGCGAGCGCTGCCAGGATGAACGCCTTAGCGAACATAGCTCGCTCCGTTTACGTCGAGCACCGCGCCGGTCATCGACGGCGGCGCGTTGAGGGCTGCAAAGGCGGCAATCTCTGCCACTTCGTGCGGGTCGGCGACTCTGCCCAGCGGGATATCGGCCAGTAACTTGTTGCCACCGCGGCTCGACAGATAATCCTCGGCCATGCCGGTCATCGTGAAACCCGGGCAGATAGCAAAAGCATAAATACCTTGCGCGGCATAGGCTCTGGCGATGGTCTTGGTCATCGCGACCATACCTGCTTTCGATGCAGCATAGTGCCAGTGTGCCGGGCTGTCGCCGCGATGTGCCGCACGGCTGGCAATGTTCACAATCCTGCCTCCGCCATTGGTAACGAAATGCTTTACGGCAAAGCGGCAAAGTTCGGCACTGGCGGTCAGGTTGATCTGCATCGTCCGGTTCCACGCTGCGCACCAGTCGGCATCGGTCATGTCGATGGGCGCAGCCTCGAACACCCCCGCGTTGTTGATAAGGACGTCGATCCGGCCATCGAGACGATCAAGCGTCGAAGCCCATAGTTTTGCGGGCACGGCAGGATCACTGAGGTCGCCATCGGCGCTACTTGTGGTGACGACGCGGTGGTCAGACAATCGCGCCGCAATTGCGGCGCCAATGCCGCGTGTCCCGCCGGTCAGGAGAATATGTTTCATCGCAGCGCACCTAACGCGCTACGCACGATCACGCTACGAGTTTGACATAATCGCCCGCCGCGTCCTGCAATGAAGCCAGCTTGCGATTGACACTCTCGAACCCGCTTTCAAGGCTGTCGATTTCGGTAGCGACTTCCTCGGTGTCTTCGCGAATCGCTGCAATCGTCGTCGACATTGTGTCGGCAGCCAGCGCTGTTTCGTCGACGGCTGCCGTAATCATGGTGACCGTTTGCGCCTGGATTTCCATTGCCTCGCGGATGCGGTTTGCACTTGCCTGCACTTCGGCAACGGTATCGCGGATCGATCCGTTCGTTTCGACGGTCGATTTGGTCGCCGCCTGAATCGCCGCAATCTTGGCCGCAATATCATCGGTCGCCCGCGCGGTTTGGTTGGCGAGCGACTTCACTTCCTGTGCGACAACTGCGAAGCCCCGCCCCGCATCGCCCGCCCGGGCGGCTTCGATCGTGGCATTCAGCGCCAGCAAATTCGTCTGGCCCGCCACATCGCGGATCAGGCCGAGGATTGATTCGATCGATTTGGCCGTGTCCGACAGGGCCTGCGACACCTTCACGGCATCGCCCGCCTGCTGCGATGCGCGCGTGGCGACGTCGGCGGCCAGATCGACTTCGGTGCGGACGTCTTCGATGGCGCGGATCAACCCGGCGGCCGTATGCGCCGCATCGCGCATGGCAGTGGCGGATTGTTCGGCGGCAGCGGCAACTTCGGATGCCTTGCCCAACATGCCGCGCGTTGCGACCGACGCGCCTGAAGCCTGCGCGCGCAACTGAGTGCCCAGGTCCGATGCGCTCGAGACTTCAGATGCGATCTTTTCGCGGAAAACATCAGCGCGCTCGGAAAGCACATCGTCGACTTCGCGTGCTTTCAGAGCACCGATTGTCGCCGACATGATTTCGGCTTCCATTGTGGCCATGCGGAATACTGCGCTTTCCGCGTGACGCATATTATCGCGGTCGTCATCGATTGTTTCGCGCAAAATCCGGATCGTGCATTGATGAGCTACATCAAATGCCGACAGCACTAGCACGATTGGCACCCCCATTGCATAAGCGCGGTACGCATGATCGCGCGCCATATCGGCCCAGCGTTGAGCCGTCGGTGCGCCATATTTGGCGACTGTGTATTCGATTCCCCCCGCGGTACTGGCTGCCAAATCCGCACCAGACAGGCGTTGGTCTGGCTCGATGCATTCATTATATTGCTGCCAGAACGCAGCGACGATTTCTTGCTCGCGGCCGACAATGCCTTTTAGGACGATGCTGCAATTTTCCGTCAGCGCGCCTTCGGTGTCAAAATAGCGCAGTCGATCCGCCAAGGGGATGTTGATCTCTTTGGACTTGATGCTGCCTCTTGGGGCGGAACTGCTGGTCATGACTGCTCAGAATCCTATGGTAGCCGATGGCGTAACAACCCTCTAACCCGCACTGGTAAACAGACCGTTAGCCATGCAGCCACACCGTTCTTGTTGCATCGCCGCACGGCAGAGCTAAGGACTGCGCAGCAATCCAGGGATTACTTCAATGACCGCCACCCGCACGCGGCCCACATCGCCGCATCTGACCGTTTACAAATGGGGACCGCATATGCTGGTCTCGATCATGCACCGCATGATGGGGGTGGCGCTGGCGACTGCGGGGATTGCCGGGTTTGTCTGGTGGCTGGTCGCGCTGGCGAGCGGCAAGGACAGTTATGCAACTTTCCTTGCCTGGGCGACATGGCCGCCAGCGTTCATCATTCCCATTGGTCTGTCGTTCGCGTTTTTCCTGCACATGGGCAATGGCATCCGCCATTTCGTGCTCGACACCGGTGCGGGTTATGAACTGAAGCGCAACCGCATGGGCGCAATGGTCGTCATTGTGGGAGCCGTCGTGCTGACCGCAATCATGTGGACTTATATTTTCGTGGGGACGCTGTAATGCGCGGCGGTTCTGAACTTGGGCGGGTGCGCGGGCTTGGCTCTGCCAAAGAGGGCGCACATCACTGGTGGCACCAGCGTGTCACTGCGTTTGGCAACCTGTTCCTCATTCTCTGGTTGATCGGCTCGCTGCTGATGCTGCCCGACCTTGGCTACGAGACTGTTCGCCAATGGCTTCAGTCACCGATTGTTGCCGTGCCAATGGCGCTGATCGTCATCAACACTTTCTGGCACATGAAAATGGGCCTTCAGGTCGTGATCGAGGATTATGTCCACGGCGCTGGGCGCATTGTATCGATGGCAATCCTGCATATCTGGACATTCGGGGCCGGTGGCCTCGCGCTATTTTCTATCCTGAAAGTCGCACTCACAGGGACGCCCAGTTAATGTCCGACGCTGCCTACAAGATTATCGACCATAGTTATGATGCCGTTGTTGTCGGGGCAGGAGGTTCAGGCCTGCGCGCAGTCATGGGTGCTGCCGAAGCAGGCCTGAAAACCGCATGTATAACTAAAGTTTTTCCGACCCGTTCGCATACTGTTGCAGCGCAGGGCGGGATCGCCGCATCGCTCGGGAACATGGGGCCGGACCACTGGACTTGGCACATGTATGACACGGTCAAGGGCAGCGACTGGCTCGGCGATCAGGACGCGATCGAATATCTGGTTCGGGAGGCGCCGCAAGCGGTTTACGAACTCGAACATGCCGGTGTCCCGTTCAGCCGCACCGACGAAGGCAAAATCTATCAGCGCCCCTTTGGCGGCATGATGCAGAACATGGGTGCCGGGCCGCCTGCGCAGCGCACATGTGCCGCTGCCGACCGCACCGGCCACGCGATGCTCCATGCGCTCTATCAGCAGAGCCTGAAATATGACGCGGACTTCTACATCGAATATTTTGCGCTCGACCTAATCATGGAGGATGGCGTGTGCAGAGGCGTCATCGCGATGTGCATGGAGGATGGAAGCATCCACCGCTTCCGCTCGCACTCGGTCGTCCTCGCCACTGGCGGCTACGGCAAATGCTGGTTCTCCGCGACCTCGGCGCACACCTGCACCGGCGACGGCGGCGGCATGGTCCTGCGTGCGGGACTTCCGATGCAGGACATGGAATTCGTCCAGTTTCACCCGACCGGCATTTACGGCGCAGGGGTCCTCATCACCGAAGGCGCACGCGGCGAGGGCGGCTACCTGACCAACTCCGAAGGCGAGCGCTTCATGGAGCGCTATGCGCCGTCAGCCAAAGACCTCGCGAGCCGCGATGTGGTCAGTCGTTCGATGGCCGCTGAAATCCGCGAAGGGCGCGGCGTGGGCCCGCACAAGGATCATATCTACTTGCACCTCGATCATATCGACCCTGCGGTCCTCGCCGAACGACTTCCCGGCATCACCGAAACCGGTAAGATTTTCGCCGGTGTTGATCTGACGCGCCAGCCGCTCCCTGTGACCCCGACGGTGCATTACAACATGGGCGGTATCCCCTGTAATTATCATGGTGAAGTCGTGACATTGAAGGACGGGAACGCGGATTCGGTCGTCCCCGGCCTGTTTGCCATCGGCGAAGCGGCCTGCGTCAGCGTTCACGGCGCAAACCGCTTGGGATCGAACAGCCTGATCGATTTGGTCGTCTTCGGTCGCGCGACCGGCAAGCGGCTGGCCGAGATCATCAACCCTGGCTCCGCGCACAAGCCGCTGCCAAAGGGTTCCGAAGAGCAAGCGCTCGGTCGCGTCGACAAGTTCCGCCATGCGAACGGCGCATCAAAGACGGCGGAAATCCGACTCGACATGCAGCGCACAATGCAGAAACACGCCGCCGTCTTCCGCGACAATGATCTGCTCGACGAAGGTAAAACCCTGATCGACAAAGTCGCCGCACGCATCGCCGATGTCTCTGTCAGCGACCGCAGTCTGATCTGGAACACCGACCTAATCGAGACTTTGGAACTCGACAACATGCTCCCGCAAGCGGTTGTGACAATGCATAGCGCTTCAAACCGGCACGAAAGCCGTGGCGCGCATATGCATGAGTCATTTCCTGATCGTAATGATGCAGAATGGATGAAGCACACACTGGCCTGGCGCGAAGGCAGCGGCGTGAGGATCGATTATCGGCCTGTGCATGATTATACGCTCACCGATGAGATCGAGTATATTAAGCCCAAGGCGCGGGTTTATTAAGAAAGCAGCGCTCACTAAGGTGCGGATGACCTTTGCCAAATTCCGCACTTTCTCACGGACGTCGGTACTGATCGTTCAGGCGCGATAATCCCGCGTAATGAAGCCCTGATCTCGGCCCAATGCTGGATCAGGGCGAAGAACCACAGTGCCGCCGTGTTGGGCACCGAGGCTGGATAACCAGTCGCTGTTCACCGCGATGATGCCACAAACCTCCGGATGTGCCGCGATCACGCTGGCCCCAATGATACTTGATCGCTGTGCACGACGCATCAGGGCGCGGGCCGCAGCCGCGGCGCGCCGATGCTGGACGGTTTCGCACAGCGACGCGCGCACCCGCGGGCGGATAACTTGCAGAAAGCCGAAGCCGTTCACTGCGGTCCGCTCGAACGGGAGTGGCAGGGCGTCGTCGAAAGCCGCGCCAATCGCCCGCCGCCCGGCCTTGCCTGCAACGGTGGGCAGGTCGATGCCGATATTGCCCGCCAGCCCCAATTTGCGGATGGCACGGGCCGCGGCGGTTGCTCCTGCCAGTGCGAGTGATTCGGGTGCGCCGTCGCCGTCGATGTCAATCAACGTGATCGCTGGCGTCAGGACAATGCGCAGGGTGCCGTCGGGGAAGGCGATGATCCCGCTCGCCGCTCCCTCCAGACATTCGGTCCAGCCTGCGGCTTCGAAAGCATCGCTGTTATGGATGCCGATAGCTTGGTGCTGACCGATGCGGGTGGCGAGGTCGGGCCCTTCGCTGAGCTCAGCTTCAGTAATGCGGCCTTTCGCTCGTTTGAGTGCGCCGGGTTCTGCAATAGCTTCACGAATGATCTCGACGCGGATGGCAGCGCCTTCGGTGGCCTTAGGTAAAGGTTCGATCAGCACTTCGCTGCCGTCCGTCAGGGTCGCAATGCCGCGCCGGCCGGGGACGAGGATCGACATCAGCCGCGCGTCGGTGATCGTCCCCGCGCGCAGGCCGGGTAGTTCGATCTGAGCCTCGATGATTGTGCCATCTGCGACCAAGATCGCACGGTTCTCGCCGATCCCCGCTTCATAGAGCCACTCAGCCAATGCCCGCGCCCAGCAACAGGTTGCGGGTTTCGAACAGCGGCAGGCCGACGACGCCCGAATGGCTGCCCGACAGGAAGCGGACAAAGGCTTCGGCGTGGCCTTGAATGGCATAGCCACCAGCTTTTCCGTGCCATTCGCCACCCGCGATATAGGCGTCGATTTCGGCAACGGTGAGCGGTTTGAAGGTCACGATGGTGGTCGACAGCCGGTGGCGTGCGGTGCCGCCTGCGATGACGGTCACGGCGGTCAGGACACGGTGGCGGCGGCCCGAGAGCAGTGTCAGGCAGTCTCTCGCCTCGGCTTCGTCCACGGCTTTGGGCAGAATGCGGCGACCGGCGGAGACCACGGTGTCGGCGGCAAGCACGACCGCATCGGGGTGGCGCGGGACGACGGCAGCGGCTTTGGAAGCGGCAAGGCGGGTGACGTGAAGGCGCGGGAGTTCGCCGGAAGCCACGCTTTCGTCGATGTCTGCCGGGTCAACGGCATCGGGCACAACGCCGATCCGCGCGAGCAGGTCGAGGCGGCGCGGACTGGC
>JAYUYR010000148.1:0-13642 GCA_043752405.1 Sphingomonas sp.
GGGAATGATGTCGTAAAGGCGAAGGTCGACGAGATCACGCGCTACCGGATTGCGCCAGCCGTATCGGAGACCCAGGCATGACCCGCCTTTCGGATGAGCTCGATGCGCTTTCCACGATGTCGAAGGTGCAACTTCGCGATCGCTGGAGCCGGGTCTACCGATCTCCAGCCCCGGATATCAGTTCGACTTTGTTAGCGCTTGGGATCGCGCACAGGTTGCAGGCGCGGCATTCCGCCGACCTACCGACGGGGTATGTGCGCGAGATCAAGCGGCTCGGCGACATTCTCAACCGCGACGGCAGCCTGACCAGCGAACCGATGGCAACGATTAAACTCGGCACGTCGCTCGTGCGCAGCTGGCATGGGAAGACGCACCAAGTGCTGATCACGGATCAGGGCTATGTCTACAAAGGCCAGACCTATCGCTCGCTCAGTCATATTGCCCGTGAGATCACCGGCGCGCACTGGTCGGGGCCGCGCTTCTTCGGACTGAAGCGACGCACCAAGGGCAAGGTGCTCGCGGCACCAACTGCACGCAGCTCAAATGCATCGATGGTGGCGCATGGCTAGGCATCGCGACGCCCGAGCTCAGGCGGCAACCGTCAATGGTCCGATCCGCTGTGCCATCTACACCCGCAAGTCGAGCGAAGAGGGGCTCGACCAGGAGTTCAACAGCCTTGATGCGCAGCGCGAGGCCTGCGCTGCCTATGTGATGAGCCAGCGCCATGAAGGCTGGGTGCTCGTCCCCGACTATTACGACGATGGCGGGATATCGGGCGGACACATGAACCGACCGGGGCTTCTGAAGCTGCTCGACGATGTGAAGGCGGACAAGGTCGATGTGATCGTCGTCTACAAGGTTGACCGGCTCACGCGAGCGCTGTCGGACTTTGCAAGGATCGTCGAGATCCTTGATGAAGCTGGGGCGAGTTTTGTGTCGATCACGCAGTCGTTCAATACCACCACAAGCATGGGACGGCTGACACTCAACGTCCTCCTGTCGTTTGCACAGTTCGAACGCGAGGTGACCGGCGAACGCATCCGCGACAAGATAGCAGCATCGAAGAAGAAGGGCATGTGGATGGGCGGCACGATCCCGCTTGGCTATGACGTCAAGGACCGCAAGCTCGTGGTGAACGCCCAAGAGGCAAACACCGTCCGTACCATCATGACGCGCTATGTGGAACTGGGTTCAGTCCCTGCGCTGGTTGCCGAGCTTGCGACCAGGGGCATTGTCTCGAAGCGTCGCGTTGACCGCATTGGTCGCGTGACGGGTGGGACACCGTATCGCCGCGGAGCGCTCTACGATCTGCTCGCCAATCGCCTTTATCTAGGCGAGGTCGTTCACAAGGGCACAGCCCATCCGGGCGAGCATGATGCCATCGTCGATCAGACATTGTGGAACGAGGTGCAATTACTCCTAGCTCGCAACCGCGTGACCCGTCGCCACAGGGGCAATGCCAATGATCCCAGCTTACTTGCCGGCATGATCCGGGATAATCACGGCAGGCGGATGTCGCCGTGCCATGCTGGTAAGTCGAACCGGCGTTACCGCTATTATGTGTCGGTGACGGACGATGGGGAAACATCACCATCGACTTGGCCTATAGTCCGTGTGGCCGCTGGCGAGGTCGAAGCCGCAACTGTCGATGGGGTCGGGGCATTCTTCAGCAGCACTGCGGCACTCATCACTGCGCTGGCGATCGAAGGAAGTGCGGCGGCGGGTTTAGATCAGATGCAGCAGCGGGCGGTCGCCATCGCGCAGGACATGCGCTCGATGTCGCCGTCGGCGATGCACGCATTGTTGGTCTCGCTTGATCTGAGGGTGGTCATCGACGGAACCAGGGTTGCCGCGACCGTTGACCAAGCGCTTCTCGCAACCTGCCTCGGGATCAGGTCATCCAACGACAGTGGCGACCGCTGCTGCATCGAGTTGCCAGATCGACTGCTGCGCACCGGCAACGAGACGCGCCTTTCCATCGCGCCACAATCTTCAGGAGACCCAAAATCGTGCGATGGCAATCTGGTTACGCTCATCGTAAAAGCACACCAGGCGCGAGACCTGTTGTTGGCGCAGGGCGCTACAGCTGACCAAGCTTCGGCGATGAGCCATCGCCATCTGATACGGCTTGCGCGCCTCGCCTATCTGGCTCCGGAAATTACCGTAACGATCATTGAAGGTCGCCAGCCCAGAACGATGACGTCGCGCTCACTGTTGCGCGTATCGAGCATCCCGCTTGACTGGACTGAGCAGCGCAAGATGTTCGGGATCTAAAACCCTGTCGTGGCGACAGCCCCGCCCTTGCCAACGTTATCGATCCGATCAACCTCATCAACCACATTGAACCGAACCAATAGAAATGGTGGACACGAAATGGGGGGTCGGAGAACTACGCGAGATCTCTGACCAAAACTGGCGATAGAAGCGTCTCTGGCCATAAAGGCTTTTTTGAGCGTTGCTACAATGGCCGGAAACCGGGGGTTTTTGGGGTTAGGTTGGAGGGAGACTTGTTGTCCCGTCAAATCAGGACTGGCTGGTGGAGCTGAGCGGAATCGAACCGCTGACCTCGTCATTGCGAACGACGCGCTCTACCAACTGAGCTACAGCCCCGCGTCCAGCGCGAAGGCAGCTCGTTTAGCGTCGGGTTTCGCGCGATGCAACGGCGGCAATACTGAGCACATTGCCGCAACGCAGCAATTGCGCTAGGAGTGCGCTATGCTCAATTTGAATGGCATATCGGTGCGCCTTGGCGGGCGGACGATTCTTGACCGCGCGACCGCTGCGTTGCCGCCGCGCAGCCGTGTCGGCTTAATCGGCCGCAATGGCGCAGGCAAGACGACGCTTATGAAAGTCATTGCGCAGCTGATGGAAGCCGATGGTGGCACGGTGGACATGCCGAAGAACGCCAAAATCGGCTATATCGCGCAGGAAGCGCCCTCGGGGCAGTCAACGCCGTTCGAAGAAGTGCTGGCTGCTGACGTCGAGCGCGCCACATTGCTCGACGAAGAGGAACATACCGACGATCATCACCGTATTGGTGAGATTCATGAGCGCCTGATCGCGATCGATGCGCACGCGGCCCCTGCGCGGGCGTCGCGCATCCTGGTGGGCTTGGGCTTCGACGAGGATATGCAGCACCGTCCGCTCGACAGTTATTCGGGCGGGTGGAAAATGCGCGTGGCGCTTGCGGCACTGCTGTTCAGCGAGCCCGACCTGCTGTTGCTCGATGAACCGTCGAACCACCTCGATCTCGAAGCGACGATGTGGCTTGAATCGTTTTTGAAAAGCTATCGCGCGACGATGGTGCTGATCAGCCATGAACGCGACTTGCTCAACAATGTCGTCGACCATATTCTGCACCTGGAGGGCGGGAAGACAACGCTGTATCCCGGCGGCTATGACGCATTCGAGCAGCAGCGCGCCGAACGGCTCGCGCAACTCGCCTCGGCGCGGGCCGCGCAGGACGCGCAACGCGCAAAGTTGCAGGATTATGTCGCGCGCAATTCGGCACGCGCCTCGACCGCCAAGCAAGCGCAATCACGCGCCAAGATGCTGGCGAAGATGCAGCCGATCGCGTCGATAAGCGAAGACCCCAGCCTGACGTTCGATTTCCCCAGCCCCGATGCGCTGAAGCCGCCGCTTGTCACGCTCGATATGGCAGCAGTGGGCTATTCGGCTACACCGGTGCTGCGGAAACTCAATTTCCGTCTCGACCCCGATGACCGGGTCGCGCTGCTCGGACGCAACGGCAACGGCAAAACGACGCTCGCGCGTCTCCTCGCCGCACAACTGCCCGCGATGGAGGGGCAGATCGCCGTCTCGGGCAAAATGCGCGTTGGCTATTTCACGCAATATCAGGTCGAAGAGCTCGACCGCGACGACACCCCGCTCGAACATATGACGCGAATGATGAAGGGGATGTCGCCCGGCGCGGTCCGCGCGCAGCTGGGGCGGTTCGGCTTTTCGGGCAACAAGGCAATCACGCAGGTCGGCAAGCTGTCGGGCGGCGAGCGGGCGCGACTGGCGCTGGCACTGATCACCCGCGATGCGCCACACATGCTGATCCTCGACGAACCGACGAACCACTTGGACGTCGATGCGCGCGAAGCGCTGGTTCAGGCGCTCAATGCCTATGAGGGCGCAGTCGTTATTGTCAGTCATGATCGCCACATGATCGAACTCACCGCTGACCGGCTGGTGCTGGTCGACGAAGGAACGGCGCAGGAATTTTCGGGGACGCTCGACGATTATACCGATCTGATCCTGAAAGGCGCGAACAAGGGTAGCGCTCCGAAGCGCGACAAGAAGGAAGAGCGCAAACTGGCAGCGGCAGCGCGCGAGAAGGAAGCCGCTCTGCGCAAAGCCGTGGCGAGCGCCGAAGCAGAAATGGCGCGTCTTACTGACCGTCGCAGCGCGGTCGAACGCGCGATGTTCGATTCGTCATCGATCACCGGCGCCGATGCCAAACTTACAATGGGCGAACTCATGAAACTGCGTGCCGATGTTACAGCACAAGTCGAAGCCGCCGAAACGCGCTGGATCGAAGCGGGCGAAGCGCTTGAGGGGTTGCGCATTCCCGCTTGATGAGCCCCGCTTTAGCTTGCGAATGTATTACATTGCGCTGGATCACCCGTTTTCAGCCCGCGCGTCAGCCATTCCTGACGTTGTGCCGATGATCCGTGGGTAAAGCTCTCGGGCACCGGACGCTGTCCCGACGCGCGTTGCAGGGTGTCGTCGCCAATCGCTTGGGCAGCTCCCAAGCCTTCCTCGATATCGCCCGGTTCGAGCAGATTGCTGTCATTGTTGGCCCAGACACCAGCGTAGCAGTCGGCCTGTAACTCCATCGCGACCTGCAGCGCGTTTCCTTGCGCGCGGCTGGCACGTTGCTGAGCACCATTGACCTTATCTGCGGTGCCGTCGAGATTCTGGATATGATGGCCGACTTCATGCGCGATGATGTAGGCGAGGGGAAAATCGCCCGGCGCGTTGAAACGGCTCTTCATTTCTTCGAAGAACTGAGTGTCGATGTAGATTTTCCTGTCGGCGGGGCAATAGAACGGCCCCATTGCCGATTGCGCCGCGCCGCAGCCCGACTGGCCATTGCGGCTGTAGAAGACGAGCGTCGTCGGCGTGTATTGCTGGCCCGATGCTGCGAAAATTTCGGTCCAGCGACGCTCGGTCGAGCCCAGCACTTTCAACGACGTGCGCTGGATTTCGGTCAGCTGTCCGGGTTCGGCTTGTTCGTGCGGCGTGTTGGTCGATCCACCCCCCGAGAGCAGCGACCCGACATTGCCGAGGCCGCCGAAGACCAGAGCCACGATACCAAGGACAACAAGGCCGCCGCAACCGAAACGGCTGAACACGAACGGCACGATCATCCCGAGCAGGCCGAGACCACCCCCGCCGAATCCGGCACGGCTGCTGCCCGGTCCCTGAACTTCGAAATTGCCGCTTTCCTGCTCGTCGTCGAGGCGCATTGTTTTCTCCAGTTCACATGGTTTAGCGTAAAGTGCGACTTGAACAAGTTTGTTGCAGCGCCGTAAGGCGTCGCATGGCCGATGCAGATCCCAAGTTCCGACAATCCCACCGTCAAGCGGCGATGCCGCTACCCGACCAGGTCGCTCTGGTGTTCCAAGGCGGGGGCGCATTGGGGTCGTATCAGGCGGGCGTTTATGAAGCGCTCGATGCTGCCGTCATCGAAGTCGACCGCGTTGCCGGCATTTCTATCGGTGCGGTCAACGCCGCCATCATTGCGGGTAATCCGCCCGAACGCCGGGTCGAACATCTCCGCGCCTTCTGGGACAAGACGAGTGCGAGCCTGCCGAGCTTTCCGATCTGGCATAATGACCAGATGCGCGAGATGCTGCATTTGTGGTCGGCTAGCGTTATCGCAGCCGTTGGCGTGCCGGGGTTTTTCACCCCGCGCCCGATGTCGCCGATGTTTGCTATGCCAGGCTCGACCGAGGCCTTAAGCTTCTATGACTCGTCTGCGCTGGCAGGCACGCTCGATGAACTCATCGACTGGAACCTGCTCAATGACGGGCCGGTGCGGCTTGCAGTCGGGGCGGTCGAGATCGAGAGCGGTAATTTCCATTATTTCGACACCGCGCACGAACGGCTCGACGCGCGGCACATCATGGCGTCGGGTGCGCTGCCGCCGGGCCTGCCTCCAG
Organism: Sphingomonas sp.; assembly: GCA_043752405.1. Classification (GTDB taxonomy): domain Bacteria; phylum Pseudomonadota; class Alphaproteobacteria; order Sphingomonadales; family Sphingomonadaceae; genus Sphingomonas_O. The sequence goes on from JAYUYR010000148.1 coordinate 6,174, forward strand.
TCGAGATCGACGGCAAATTCTGGTGGGATGGTGGCCTTGTCTCGAACACCCCGCTGCAACATATCCTCGATACACAGGACGCGGCCTGTCTGGTGTTTCAGGTCGATCTGTTTTCCGCCCACGCAGCCATGCCGCACACGTTGATGGACGTGATGGCGCGCGAGAAGGAAATCCGCTTTTCAAGCCGCACGCGACAGGTGAGCGATACTCTGCTCAAGCTGCGCACCGAGCGCGAAATTATCCGCAAGGTTCTGGGCAAGCTGCCCGCAGACATGGCCGATGATGCCGATGTCAAAGCATTGACGACGCTGGCGCAGGAATTCCCGGTCAATGTCGTCCAGCTGATCTACCGCGCCAATGCATGGGAAGGCGGCGCGCGCGATTACGAGTTTTCGGCGCGGACGATGGCCGAACATTGGGATGCCGGGCGCGAGGCGGTTGCCGCGACGATCGAGAATTCGGAACTGATTGCCAGCAACATAGTTGACGGAAAGACGGCGGCATTTGATCTGACACCACGCTAGACGCGTGGCAATAGCTGTAATTTGTGCCTCACCAATACGTTACACTGACGTAACTTTCTTTCAGGCAATCGGCAAATGGGCCGCAAATCGATAAGGATCGACCATGTTCCTCAACGGTAAAACCGCACTTGTCACGGGCTCGACCTCGGGCATTGGCCTTGCTTATGCAAAGGCGCTGGCGGCCGAGGGGGCCAACGTCGTGATCAACGGCTTTGGCGACGCTGCGGCTATCGAAGCTGAGCGGCTCGGGCTCGAAGCGCTGTCAGGGGCAAAGGCGCATTACAGCAACGCCGACCTGACCAAGGTTGGTGCAATCGAGGCGATGATGACCAGCATCGGCGAGATGTTCGGCGGCATCGACATCCTGATCAACAATGCCGGAGTCCAGCATGTGGCTCCGGTCGATGAGTTCCCCGTTGACAAATGGGATTTGATAATCGCACTCAATCTGACGGCGGCGTTCCATGCGATCCGGTTGGCGCTGCCGACGATGAAAGCAAAGAAATGGGGGCGGATCATCAACACCGCTTCGGCCCATTCGCTCGTTGCCAGCCCCAATAAGTCAGCTTATGTCACGGCAAAGCACGGTCTGGTGGGGCTGAACAAGACCGTTGCGCTCGAAGTCGCAACGTTCGGGATTACGGCCAACTGCATTTCGCCAGGCTATGTCTGGACGCCGCTGGTCGAAAACCAGATTCCCGACACGATGAAGGCGCGCGGCCTGACGCGCGATCAAGTAATCAATGACGTTTTGCTCGACGCGCAACCGACCAAGCAATTCGTGACAGCCGATCAGGTCGCAGCCCTCGCGCTGTTTCTGTGCCGTGACGAGGCCGCGCAAATTACGGGTGCGAACCTGTCAATCGATGGCGGGTGGACCGCCGCCTGACAAAAACGTCGGGTGGACGGCGGCCTAACCGCGCCCACCCGTTTTTCGATCAGGCGATGGGCGGCACCGAAGTCGGCGGAATGTCGTCATCGAGTTCGTGCACTTCGTCACGGCCGAGGCCGACATGGCTGCGGTTGCGGCTATAGGCGAAGTAAACGACCAGACCGATGACGGCCCAGCCGACAAACATCAGCTTGGTATCAACACCCAGGCTCCAGAACAGATAAACGCAGCCCGCGATCGCAACAGGCGCGGTGACCATGATTGCGGGAGTGCGGAACGGACGCTTGCGACCCGGATCGGTGCGGCGAAGGACGAGCACCGCAATCGACACCGCGGCAAACGCGAACAGGGTTCCCGAATTCGAGATATCCGCCAGTTTTCCCACCGGGAAGAACGCAGCGAACATCGCCACGAAAATGCCCGTCAGGATCGTGATGACGTGTGGCGTGTTGTATTTCGGATGAATTTTCGAAAACATCTGCGGGAGCAGACCGTCACGGCTCATCACGAAGAAAATGCGCGTCTGGCCGAACATCATCATTAGAATGACCGACGGCAGCGCAAGCCCTGCGGCAAGTCCGATCAGGTTGCCGATCTGTGGCCAGCCGATCTCGCGCAGGGTCCACGCCAGCGCTTCCTTCGAGCAGACGACCTGCTCACGCCCCTGTGCAGCGAGCGCACCACAAGCGTCCGACAGTTCCTTGCTGCCGGGTGAGAGTGCGGCACCCGCTGCATCCATGACCGGCTGCGCACCGACGCTGCCGATAACCCCTGCCGCGACAAGCAGATAGAAGATCGTGCAGATCGCGAGTGATCCGATGAGCCCGATCGGCATATTGCGTTGCGGGTTCTTGGTTTCTTCGGCGGCGGTCGAAACAGCGTCAAAGCCAACATAAGCAAAGAAGATCGATGCTGCCGCTGCGGAAATCCCGCCAAAGCCAAGCGGCGAGAACGGTGTGAAATTTTCCATCTTCATCACCGGCACAGCGAGAACGACAAACAGCGTAAGCGCTGCCACCTTGATTAAAACGAGGATGGAATTGACTGTCGCGCTCTCACGCGTCCCGATCACCAGAAGCCATGTTACAAGGCCGGCAATACCCATCGCGGGCAGGTTGATCATCCCGCCGTCATACGGCCCGAGCACCAGCGTATCGGGAATATCCATGCTGAAAGCATTCTCCAGCAAGCCGACGACATAGCCTGACCAGCCCACCGAAACCGCGCCCGCTGCGACGGCATATTCAAGGATCAAGGCCCAGCCGACCATCCACGCGATCAATTCGCCCATGACGGCATAGCTATAGGTATAGGCCGATCCTGACACCGGGACCATCGCCGCCATTTCGGCGTAACAGAGTGCCGCGACCGCGCAGACTATACCGGCGATAATGAACGCTGCCATCATGCCCGGACCCGCCTTTTGCGCGGCTTCTGCGGTCAAAACGAAAATACCGGTGCCAATGACGGCCCCAATGCCGAGCATCGTCAACTGGAACGCACCCAACGAGCGCGTAAGCGCCTTCTTCTCTGCTGTGCGCAATATGGCGTCGAGTGATTTGACGCGACCGAAAATCATAATCGTCCCCTAAAGACTTATTGTTGGTCGCGAACCTACCCGCTTATCCGCATCGTGCAACAGGTTTAGCGCGGCAGCATCGCGCCCATCTGCTGTCCGCCGAAGATATGGACGTGCAGATGCGGCACTTCCTGGTGGCCGTGGCCGCCGACATTGCTCAGCAGGCGGTATCCCGGTGCGGGCAGTCCGGCCGCACGGGCGACATGACCGATAGCACGGATAAACCCTGTGATTTTAGCGTCCGACGCGCTTGCCGTGAAATCGTCCCACGACACATACGGCCCCTTCGGGATCACGAGAATATGCACTGGCGCCTGCGGATTGATGTCGTGGAATGCGAGCGCATGTTCGTCTTCATAAACCGTCCGGTTGGGAATCTCGCCGCGCAAGATCTTCGCGAAGATGTTATTGTCGTCATAGGGGAGCGTGGCATCGATGGGCATGGTCAGGCCTTTCGCGCCGCTTTTTCGGCGATTCCCGATACACCCTGGCGGCGCAGCAGTTCGGCTTCAACATCGGCAAGTGACACGCCTTTTGCGTCAAGCAGCACGAGCAGGTGGAAGATCACATCGGCGGCTTCGGCAGTCAGCGCAGCTTTGTCCCCCGAAAGCGCCGCAACGATAGTCTCTACCGCTTCCTCGCCCAGCTTGCGCGCCATCAAGGGCACGCCGCCAACATTTAGTTTGGCGACATAGGAACGTGCAGGATCATCGTTGCGGCGCGCGGCAATGTTGGTTTCGAGCTGGCGGAGGATGTCGATCACCTCTCCGTTAAGCGGGCGACAAGCCCACACGTCAAGACGCTAATTGCAACGGGGACTGTGCCCAATCCAACGCCCGATCAGCGAACGGCGGCCGCCGCGTAAACTTGCGTTCCGCGTGTAATCACGACGTCATCCGGTCCAAAGTCTGCCACGCCGTAATCGCCGAGAGCATCAAGCTCGGCATAGACGGGCTCGAAATCGGTTTCGACCGTGATACGCAGCAAGTCGTCGAACGAGGGAATGACGAAATAAGTCTGCTGGTAATCATCGATCCGGTAGTCGGTGCGCATGACGCGCTTCAGGTCGAACCCAATGCGGTTGGGGCTGGCGTCGTCGAGCGCAAAAATACTTTCGCCGTGGCTCGAGACGATGCCCGATCCATAGATGCGCAAGCCCCCCGCTTCCTCGACCAGCCCGAACTCGACCGTGTACCAGTACAGCCGCGCGAGCCGCTTGAGTGCCCCCAATGACCCCGCGCGCTGCCCGCCTTGGCCATAAGCGACCATATAATCGGCAAACACCGGATCGGCGAGCATCGGGACATGGCCAAAGACATCATGAAACACATCGGGTTCCTGCAGGTAATCGAGCTGGTCGGGCCGCCGGATGAAATTGCCTGCGACAAACGTGCGATTGGCAAGATGATCGAAAAACACGTCGTCGGGAACCAGGCCGGGCACGGCAACAAGGCGCCATCTGGTCGCTGCCGTCAGCCGTTCGGACAGTTCGGCAAAGTCGGGAATGCCGGGCTTCGACAGCTTCAGCACATCGATGCCGCGCAGGAAGGCTTCGGACGCGCGGCCGGGCAGCATCGCCGACTGTCGCGCGAACAATGTGTCCCAAGTTGCATGGTCTTGCGTCGTATAATGTTCCCACGCCTGCGGGATGATCCAGTCGCTGGTGATTGTCATGGCTGCGGCATACACCGTGCCTTATGCGACCGCAAAGCCGCCGTCTTGTTGCCCTTCTGCTCGCGCCGATAGGCTTGTTTTTTGCAAGCGCCGGATTGTTGAGCCATGTCCCGGTCAACAATAGCTGGCGCGAACCCGCAGACGGTGTGACGGTCTATCTGGCGAGCAACGGCGTTCATACCGGCATTGTCTTGCCGGTAACGGCAGCAGGGATCGACTGGCGCGAACGCGTCCGTGCGTCCGATTTGCCCGATCCATCGCTCGCCGGAAAATGGCTGATGTTTGGCTGGGGCGACCGCGATTTCTATCGGAACACGCCGACATGGTCAGACATCCGCCCCGGCGCCGCGCTGTCAGCGCTTGTCGGCAGCGGGCAGACGTTGGTGCATGTCGATCATCTCGATGATTTTTATGCTGATGCCGATATGCGTCCTCTTCGCGTGACCGCCGATGAATATCGCCGACTGGCTGATTTTATCAAGGCGACCTTCGCCGAACCGCGCGAAGCCACTCCCGGCTATGGGTCACGGGATATATTTTACGCCGGGAGGGGTCGTTACAGCGTGATACGCACCTGCAATGTCTGGACGGGCGAAGCGCTGAAAGCGGCGGGCGTCCGGACGGCAGTGTGGAGCCCGTTCCCCGGCGGGATCATGCGCTGGGCGAATGTTCCTCCGCCCGGTGCATCAACGCTCGGGAACCGGCACTAGTGCAGGGACCGCCTTGGCCGCATCCGACGGATCGATCCCCGGTGGAGGGGCTGCGACAATCGTTTCGGTCCCCGCCATCGCCCCCGCCGCCCGGTGAATCGCGCGGCGGATGCGATTATAGGTGCCGCAGCGGCAGAGATTGGTGATGGCGGCATCAATTTCGGCATCGCTCGGTCGCGGATTGGCCTTGAGCAGCACCGCAGTCGCCATGATCATGCCGGGCTGGCAATAGCCGCATTGCGGCACCTGTTCGGCGACCCATGCTTGCTGAACCGGATGCGACCGGTCGCGCGACAGCGCTTCGATCGTGGTCACGAATGCCCCTTCAGCCTGCGCAATCGTGATCTGGCACGAACGGACGGCCCGCCCGTCGATGTCTACGGTGCACGCCCCGCAATCGCCCGTGCCGCAACCATATTTGGTGCCGGTCAGGTTCGATGCGTCGCGCAATGCCCACAACAGGGGTGTTGCCGGGTCCATCCGGTAACGGACGGGCTGGTTGTTGACGGTAAGGTTGGTCACGGTCGCAAGCACCCTTTGGCTGCGGAGTAGTCGATGGACTCGCTGAACGACTGGTCGGCCTCGCAGCGGCGAGGACCGACGGCGCGGCTTTGCCGCGTTTCTGCTTGTTTTTTAATCACGCCAGCTCGTATCGATCTTGTCGACACGGCGGACCATCGCGTCGAATTCGGCACGGCCCGATCCGCCGGGGATGGCAGTCCGGTGTATGTCGCGCTGGTGCACCGCAATGACATCGGCGGGTACATGGATAGGCTGCCCCATTGACAGCGTCGCCACCTGATGCTCGCATGCGCGCTGCAGCACCCAATATTTGATGAACGCATCGGGGAGCGTCTTGCCCATGACGACCGGCCCGTGATTGCGCAGCATCATGATGCGCTTGTCGCCCAGGCTCGCAAGCAGCGCCGGACCCTCCTCGTCGCGCACCGTCACGCCTTCGAAATCATGATAAGCAAGCTGGCCCATGAAGTTGCACGCGTAGAAATTGATTGGGAGCAGCCCGGCTTCGAGCGAGCAGACTGCAACGGTTGCCGTCGTGTGCGTGTGGATGATCGCGCCGACGTCGTGGAGATGGCGGTGAAACAGGCTGTGCTGGACAAAGCCCGCACGGTTCACATGCCACGGATTGTCGACGTCAAGCTTGTTGCCGTCGATATCGACCTTGACCAGCGAAGACGCGGTCACTTCGCTGAAGTGCATGCCGTAAGGATTGATCAGGAATGCGCCGTCTTCGTCGAGCTTCACCGTGATATGGTTGAAGATCATCTCGTCCCAGCCCATCATCGCGAACACGCGGTAAGCGGCGGCAAGTTCCTGTCGCGCTGCCCATTCGGTTGCGGGCATCGTCGGGGTTTGCAGTGCAGTTGCCATGACATCCTCCTGTCGCATCCATACTAGACAGGGACTGCGCATTGGGCAAACCATGTGCGCAGGGTTCAGGGAGTGTATGATGCGGGCCAAAGGTTTGATGCTGGCGGCGCTGGCATTGTTCGCACTCCCTATCGCGGCGGTCAGCAGCGGTGCACCGCAAGTCGTGTTGGCAACACCGGGTTCCGCCGGCACCAATGGCGGGGCGATCGAACGCTTCACGATGCGGTTCTCTGAAGGCATGGTCCCGCTCGGTGATCCGCGCGCCGCGCCGCCCGCAACGATGAAATGCCCGGTGGGCTCAACGGGGCGGTGGGTCGATCCGCAGACATTTGTTTTCGATTTTGAAAAGGCGCTACCCGGCGGGATCAGCTGCACTGTCGATCTGATGCCCAAGCTGACCAGTGCGCGCGGTGTGGTAGTGGCGGGCGCGCGAACCTTCACCATCGACACGGGCGGGCCGTCGGCACGCGCAGTGCTCCCCGGCGCCTATGGCGACAATATCGAAGAGGGGCAGGTCTTTCTGGTCGCGACCAATGTTGCGCCGTCGCCGCAATCGGTTGCGGCGAACGGCTATTGCTCGGTCGACGGTATTGGCGAGAAGATCGCGCTCGATGTTCTGAAGCCCGAAGTTGTGGCGCAGGTTGTTGACGGGCTCGGGCCGGACAACTGGGCGTTGCGCAATTTCCTCGAAAGTGCGG
>JAYUYR010000149.1:0-5649 GCA_043752405.1 Sphingomonas sp.
AGATCGCAGGCGAAGGCTTTGGCGCATCCACATCATTACCCGACAAAATCAGATCGAACTGATCGCGGATCTGGGTGCGCATGGCCGCAAACATCGCGTTAACATTGGCGTGCGAGGTCGTCGAGGCGAAAGCCACCCGCAGCCCTGCGCGCTTTGCATCCGCAATCAATGCTTCGACACCGCGATTGAGCGGCAACCCGTCGCGCTTGATAACGTCTTGAAAATATTGGCTTTTAGATGTGTGTAGCGCTGTAACGTCGTCGTCATCGAGCTCAATTCCGCGCGCGGCGGCATCGACACGGATGCGCGTTTGCCCGCCAACGACAGCGTGTTCGCCCGAAACCATGTCGCGATACGTTGCCTCATCCCAGATGATGTCGTGCCCGGCCGCCGCAAACGCATTGTTGAAGGCAACGCGCTGCATCTCGGACGTCTCGGTCAATGTGCCGATGGCACCAAAGATGACTGCTTTCAAAAATGCCATGACGGATTCTTTCTTTTACGTCGGCAAAGGCAACCGCGCGCACCCCGAAGAGTTTCGTCGGTGACGCCGCCCTTGCCGCTTTCGACCGAGGGCGGCATATGCGCCGACTATGTCAGTAATGCTAAAAATAAATTTGCCCGACGGTTCCGTGCGCGATGTGCCTGCCGGGACGACGCCGGCCGATATCGCCGCCAGTATCGGCCCTGGCCTGGCCAAGGCCGCGATTGCCGCGCGTGTCGATGGTGAGTTGCGCGACATCATGCGGCCGCTTGAGGCCGACGCGACTCTGGCGCTGATCACGTCGCGTGACGTGGGCGATGCGCTCGAACTCGCGCGGCATGACTTTGCGCATGTGCTTGCCGAAGCGGTGCAGAATTTGTTTCCGGGGACACAGATTACGTTCGGACCGTCGACCGATGACGGTTTCTATTATGATTTCGCACCGAAAGACCGGCAATTTACCGAGGAAGATTTGCCCGCGATCGAGGAAGAGATGCGTGACATCATCGGGCGCGATGAACGGCTGATACGCGAAGTGTGGCACCGCGCCGACCTGATCGCCAGATGGCAAGCCGATGGCGAGACGTTTAAGGCCGAATGGGCCGCCGAACTGCCCGAAGGCGAAGAGATTACGATCTATCGCAGCGGCAAATGGATGGACATGTGCCGCGGGCCGCATCTTGCCTCGACGGGCAAACTCGACCCGCAGGCTTTCAAACTGACGCGCGTGTCGGGCGCATATTGGCGCGGTGACCAGAACAACGCCGTGCTCAGCAGGATTTACGGCACCGGCTGGCTGAACAAGAAGCAGCTCGACGCGCATCTTGTCCGGCTTGAAGAAGCGGCGAAGCGCGACCACCGCAGGCTGGGGCAGGAAATGGACCTGTTCCATTTGCAGGCCGAAGCGCACGGGTCGGTATTCTGGCACCCCAAGGGCTATCTGATCTGGCGCGAGCTTGAAGCCTATATGCGCCGTGCGATCGATGGCGGCGGATACAAAGAAGTGAAAACCCCGCAGCTGATGGACGCCAAGCAGTGGGAGGCGTCCGGGCACTGGGGCAAATATCGCGAGAATATGTTCGTCGTTCCCGACGAAATCCCCAATGCCGAAGGGGACGGTCCTGTCCTGTCGGGCAAAAGCGACCTGATGGCGTTGAAGCCGATGAACTGTCCTGCGCACGTCCTGATTTTCCGTCAGGGGATCAAGTCTTATAGGGACTTGCCGCTGCGCATGGCCGAAATGGGCTGCTGTCACAGGAACGAACTGCACGGCGCGCTCCACGGCCTGATGCGCGTGCGCCAGATGACGCAGGACGATGGCCATATTTTCTGCCGCGAGGACCAGATTGTCGATGAGGTCCGGACATTCTGCGACCTGCTCGACAAGGTTTATAAAGATCTTGGCTTCGAAACCTACGCGATCAAACTTGCGCTGCGTCCCGACAAACGGTTCGGGACCGACGAAATGTGGGACCGTGCCGAGAATGATCTGCGCGAAGCGGTGCGGATCGCGGGCCGCTCGGGCCCCGAATATCAATGGGAAGAACTGCCCGGCGAAGGGGCGTTCTATTCGCCCAAGCTCGAATTCCACCTGACTGACGCCATCGGGCGGACGTGGCAATGCGGGACGATCCAGCTTGATTATGTCCTGCCCGAACGGCTCGATGCGAGTTATGTCGGAGAGGATGGCGCGAAGCATCGCCCCGTGATGCTGCACCGTGCGATTCTAGGCACGTTCGAGCGCTTTATCGGCATCCTCATCGAACACCACGCCGGGCGCTTCCCCGTGTGGCTCGCGCCGGTGCAGGCGGTCGTCGCGACGATTGTGTCGGATGCGGATGGTTACGCCGAGGACGTCGCAGCGAAACTGCGCGCCGCTGGCGTTCGGGTCGAAAGCGATCTGCGCAACGAGAAGATCAACTACAAGGTGCGCGAGCATTCGCTGGCGAAAGTCCCGCATCTGCTGGTCGTCGGCAAGCGCGAGGCGGACGAGGGCACGGTTGCAGTGCGCACGCTGGGTGCGGACGGACAGCGTGTAATGACGCTCGACGAAGCGATCAGGATGTTGGTCAACGAAGGGACGCCGCCCGACCTCAAGTGACACCCTCTTGCCACAGCGCCCGTTAATTCGTCCGCGCGGGCTTTCAAAGGGGCGGCATCTGCCCTAAATTACCTGCATCAAACCACCGACGACAGGAGTCCCAGTTATAGCACCGCCCATGATACGCCGCCCGCTTGGGGGCGCGCCAATGCCGAATAACGGCCCCCGTTTTAATGAGTTCATCGTCTCGCCCAAAGTGCGCGTGATCGATGAGAATGGCGAAAATCTGGGCGTGATGCTGACACGCGAAGCGATGGAACAAGCGCGCGAGCTTGGCCTCGACCTGGTTGAGGTGTCGCCGAACGCGGACCCGCCGGTCGCCAAGTATCTCGACGTCGGAAAGTTCAAGTACGAGGCGCAGAAAAAAGCGAATATCGCCCGCAAATCGCAAAAGACGCAGGAGATCAAAGAGATCAAGATGCGCCCGAACATCGACGACCACGACTACAACACGAAAATGAAGAAAATTTTTGAGTTCATCGGCGATGGAGACAAGGTGAAAGTTACGCTGCGCTTCCGCGGCCGCGAGCTGGCGCATGGCCAGCTCGGCATGGTTTTGCTCCAGCGGGTACAGGCCGACACGGTCGAAACGGCGAAGGTAGAAGCCTATCCGCGCATGGAAGGCCGTCAAATGCTGATGGTGTTATCCCCGAAATAGACGCTTTTCGTAACGGCATGACTGTCGTGCAACTGTAACACTGTTGCAAAAAAGCCGCGTTTCATCGGAAAACTGCGCGTTTTCGGGTGCGCGGCTAGCAGCATCGCGTCAATCGCGGTAGTCCACCGACGAACGGACGTAAAAAGTTCGGCATGTTGAGGAGAGTATGATGTCAAAATTTAACCTGATGCTGTCGGCTGCACCCGCGATCCTGGCCTGCGCCTTTGTTGGGCCGGCATTCGCCCAGGAAACTCCCGCGCCACAGGAAGCGCAAAGCGCCGATGAGGGTGATACCGGCGCGATCATCGTTACGGCGACGCGTCGTTCTGAAGCTCTGTCGGACATTCCGCTCGCGGTGTCGGCCGTTACGGCAGCAAGCCTCGCCAATTCGGGCGCCAGCGACATTCGCGCGCTGAACCAGCTTTCGCCATCGTTGCTCGTCTCGTCGACTTCGTCCGAGGCCGGTGCGGGCGGCGCGCGTATTCGTGGGATCGGCACGGTTGGCGACAACCCCGGCCTCGAAAGCTCGGTCGCGACTTTTGTCGACGGGGTCTACCGCAACCGCGCCGGCGTCGGGCTGACCGAACTTGGCGCGATCGACCGCATCGAAGTGCTGCGTGGACCGCAGGGCACGCTGTTCGGGCGTAATGCTTCGGCAGGCCTGATCTCAGTCATCACTGCCAAGCCATCGTTCGATTTCGGCGCAACCGGTGAAGCAACCTATGGCAATTTCGAAACCATCCGTTTGGGTGGCGGGGTCACCGGCCCGTTGAGCGAAACAATCGCCGCGCGTCTTGATGGTGTTTATTTCAAGCGCGACGGCTTTCTGACCGACGTCATTTCGGGTCGCAGAATCAACGGTCGTGATCGCTGGTTGCTTCGTGGCCAGTTGCTGTTCCAGCCGAGTGATGTTCTCTCCTTTCGCTTGATTGCCGATTATTCGGACCGTAAGGAAGAATGCTGCGGCGCGGCCTATCTTCCCGGTGCAAATGTTACCCGCAACCCCGACGGGTCGCTTAACAGATCACCAAACTCAATTGCCGGCATTATCCGTGCCCTGGGTGGCACAGTCAGCGACAATACCTATGCACGCAATACCGCGCTAACGCCGGGTGTCGGTTATCAGAGTAATGTCCGGGATGCCGGCATTTCTGGCGAATTGAATTACAGCTTCGGCGATACAACCTTGACGTCGATAACGGCCTATCGCGACTGGAAGCTGGTGCGCGGGCAGGATGCCGATTTCAACAATCTTGATATCCTCAGACGCCTAAACAATGGCGGTGCGAGACAGAGTTTCAAGACCTTTACCCAGGAACTGCGCCTGCAAGGCTCGGCATTTGACGACAGGCTCGACTGGTTGGTCGGCGGCTATTATGCCAATGAAAAGCTCGGGCTGACTGACAATTTTCAATATGGTGCCGACTACGAGCGTTATGCAAACTGCTTGCTGATTGCGGGCGTCTTGCCAACTGCTCTGGCACCGTCGCCGACAGGTTGCATCAGTGCGCCCGTGGTTTCCGCAACCATTGCGGGGTTGAATTTGCTGCCAATCGGTGATCCGCGTCGCGCGAGTATTCCGGTGCTTGGTGCGCTTATCGCAAATCCGCTACGTCCGGGCTTTGGCTCGATTGCGGCGGCAATCGGCCAGCCGGCGCTGACGCTCAACGGTATCGCTCTCAATGACAGTTACGAACAAACCAGTCAGAACTTCGCCGTCTTCACGCACAATGTGATCAAGTTCACTGACCGGATCAGCCTGACGCTCGGCGCACGCTACACCAACGAACGAAAGACACTTGACGCAGCGTTGCGCGATAACAACACCTTTTGCGCGGCTGTCCGCGCATCACCGCTCGCTGCATTTTCGGCGCTTCCATGCGTCATTCCAAATGTGCCGGGCGGCAGTTTCTCGCAAAATGACGCAAAGAAAAGCGAAGACAAAATCACAGGCACTGCCGTGCTCAGCGTCAAGCCGGTCGACGACCTGCTGGTCTATCTGAGCTTTTCGCGCGGCTATAAATCTGGCGGGTTCAATCTTGACCGTTCGGGTTTGACTTATGGTGCGCCGAACCTCAACCAGCTGACCTTCGAACCCGAAATCGTCAATGCATTTGAATTTGGCTACAAGCTCAACAAGCCCGGGTTCGACCTCAATATTGCGGCGTTCTACCAGAAGTTTACCGGCTTTCAGTTGAACACGTTCAACGGCGTGAACTTCATCGTCGTGAACATCAATGCGTGCAAAGCATCGCTGAACGGTGCGGATCGCGATGATAGCAGCGTCACAGGAGCCTGCACCGGTGGCACCAAAAGCGGCATTTCGGCAAAGGGGCTCGAAATCGAAGCATTCATGCGACCGGCGCGCAATGTCGGCGTCAATCTGGGCCTCACCTATACCAATAC
>JAYUYR010000150.1:0-5636 GCA_043752405.1 Sphingomonas sp.
CGTGGTGTCAAACCGCGTCTGCACCGCGCCGTCGAAATCGCTGCCGAGGCCGACATGGTCGATGCCGACGAGGTTGCGGACGTGCGCGATGGCCTTGACTATACCGCCGGCCGAATTGTTACAGACAGCAGCGTCCCAATATCCGATACCGATAACGCCCTGAGTCGCGGCAACGCCCCTGATCTCGTCATCGGTCAGGTTGCGGTTAACTTTGCATGTGGCCTGCACCCCGCCGTGGCTGGAAACGACGGGCTTTCGCGCCATTTTGAGAACCTGCGCAACGGTGACATGGCTTGAATGCGCAATGTCGACGACCATACCCTTGGCCTCCATCGCGCGGATAATATCGACGCCGAACGGGGTGAGACCGCCTTTTTTGACGCCATGCATCGATCCGGCGAGTTCATTGTCGAAGAAATGCACCAGCCCCGCCATGCGGAAGCCTGCATCATAAAGCCGGTCGAGATTGGCGCGCTTGCCTTCGAGATTCTGCAAGCCTTCGACGGAAAGCGTTGCACCGAGCACGCGCTGCCCCTGCGCACGATCGCCAAGCAATTGCGCCAGATCGGCGCGCGATCGGACAATCCGTAAAGCCCCCGCCGATCCCGCTTCGGCGCGGCGCAGCTTTTCGGCATGCCAAAGCGAGCGTTCGACCAGTGACCCCCATGTCCGGCGCGGCTGCCCCTGCGCAATGGCGAGCAGCGTGATGTTGTCGGTTGCATCGCTGTTTGCGTCATAATTCTGGCTCTTGGGCGTCTTGGTCACCGACGACAGGATCTGCAGCGCGACATTGCCTTCGTTAAGGCGCGGCAGATCGACTTGCCCCCGCGATCCGCGCGCCAGGAAACTGCGGGTCCATAACAAAGTGTCTGCGTGCATGTCGGCAATCTGCAGCGTCTTGTGCAATGCCGCCGTGCGCGCGTTGACGGCGGGCGGCTGCGGGCCAGTAACGCGGTTGGTCAGGCTTTCGAAAAGCGGCGGCAGGAAGCCGAAGAATGCCAGCGATGCAACGCCGAGAATAAGCGCGGCCCACGCCAGAAACTTTTTCATGATGGGCGCCGCTTCAAAGTGACGAAGCTGTATCCGTCATGATCCTCGCGCGCTGCTTCGATCCAGATCGTGGGATCAGGCGCGGGCATCCGCGTGTCGCCCTTGGCATCATGGTGCACTTCGGTGAGTTCAAAGACATCGGCATAAGGTTCGAACAGCGCGAAGATTTCCGCGCCACCGATGACGAACGCATCGTCGCCCGCCAGTGCCAGCGCCTTCGAAACATCATTTGCGACTTCTGCCGCCTGCGCAGTCCAGTCGCCGCGCGTGAGCACGATATGGCGACGTCCGGGGAGCAGCCCGGGCAGGCTCTCGAAGGTCTTGCGCCCCATGATCATGGGTTTACCCATCGTCAGCGTTTTAAAGCGCTTGAGATCTGCAGGGATGTGCCACGGCAACGCCCCGTCCTTGCCGATGACGCCATTGTCTGCGCGGGCGACGATGAGCGTGATCACACCGCTACCTCGGCCTTGATATGAGGGTGGGCGTCGTAACCTTCGACCGCAAAGTTCTCATATTCATAGCTGTCGATAGCGTCGGCCCGGCGTATCAGGACTAGTTTGGGCAGCGGCTTCGGCTCGCGCGTCAGTTGCAGCCGCGCTTGCTCCAGATGGTTCGAATAAAGATGCGTGTCGCCGCCGGTCCAGACGAACTCGCCGACGTCGAGCCCGCACTGGTCCGCGAGCAGATGGGTGAGCAGCGCATAGCTCGCGATGTTGAAGGGCAGGCCCAGAAACGCGTCGCAACTACGCTGGTAAAGCTGCAGGCTGAGCTTGCCGTTCGCCACCCATGTCTGGAACAGGCAATGACACGGGGCGAGCGCCATGCGGTCGATCTCGCCGGGGTTCCACGCGGTGACGATCTGGCGGCGGCTGGCCGGGTTGGTCTTGATCGACTCCACCAGTCCTTTGATCTGGTCGATATGGAGGCCATCAGCCGTTTCCCAGTCGCGCCATTGCTTGCCATAAATGGGACCAAGGTCGCCGTCCTCGCCCGCCCATTCGTTCCAGATGCCGACGCCGCGCTCGCGCAGCCAGCCATTGTTCGTCTCGCCGCGCAGAAACCAGAGCAGTTCAATAAAGATCGAGCGGACGTGCAATTTCTTGGTCGTGACCAGCGGGAATCCAGCGGCCAGATCGAACCGCATCTGATAGCCGAATGTCGACAGCGTCCCGACGCCGGTCCGGTCGGCTTGGGGTACGCCCGTGTCGAGGATGTGCCGCAGCAGGTCGTGATATTGCTTCATGCCGCTGTCCTATCCCGTCGCGGCGGGCCGCGTCCATAAGCCTTCACGCGACGTTGGCTTTGGATTGTTCGTCATCGCCTGCCCCAACGCCTTTGCCACCCATGCGGCCTTGGCGGCTTTGGTCGTGACGACACGATGGTTCCACGCCGCACTTCCCCGCTTCGCCACTTCGCGGGCGATGTCGCCGTAGATGCCAGCGGCCGCAAGCACCGCCCAGCGGCTGCGGAACGGGAGTTTGGCGGCCCCGATCCGCGCGCTGTTCTCATATTCCTGCGCCATGCTCGCCAGCCACCAGCCCATGTCCGCCACGCGGCTGCGGTAATGCGGGCGCATGTGCTCGCCGGGGGGAATGTCGGCCTCGACCAGCCAGTCCATCGGCAGATAACAGCGCCCGACGGCATCATCCTCGCTCAGGTCGCGCGCAATGTTGGCAAGCTGGAACGCCATGCCGAGGTCGCACGCGCGGTCGAGCGTATCGTTGTCATCAGGGCTAACGCCCATCACGACTGCCATCATGCAGCCGACAACACCGGCGACATGATAGCAATAGCGCAGCAGGTCGTCTTCGGTCCGCGGGCGCCAGTCGTCGGCATCGAGTGCGAACCCGGCGATGTGATCGTCGATGAACCGGCGGGGAATGCCGGTTTCGCGGGCAACGACGGCGAGGCCATCGAACGCGGCGTTGCCGGTGACCTGCCCCGCCAGTGCCGAGTCCGTCAGGAACCGGATTGTGCTGAGCCGCGCCTGCGGATCCGCGACGACAGTGCGCGCGCCGCCGTGATCCTGACCGTCGGCCAGGTCATCGCAGGCGCGGCACCACGCATATAATAGCCATGCCCGCTCGCGCGTTGTCTTGTCGAACAGCTTGCTTGCGACGGCAAAGGATTTTGACCCTCTGGCAATCGACCCTGCAGCAGCAGCGACCAAAGCCTTGCGCGTCACAAATTGGCAGCCTTCATCTTGAAGATGGTTTCGTGTGGGCGATAGTCCGTCATCTGATGCAGCAGACCGTCAAGCGTGTCATCGCTGAGCAATATCCCGCGATGCTGTTCACGGATAAATCCCACCGATTTCATATGCTCGTTGAATGCGATCAGCGTATCGTAGAAGCCGCCGACATTGAGCAGCCCTACCGGCTTTTCATGATAGCCGAGTTGCGACCAGCTGACCGCTTCCCACAGCTCGTCCATAGTGCCGACGCCGCCGGGCAGCGTTATGAAGCCGTCGGATAGCTCTGTGAACAGGGCTTTGCGCTCGTGCATCCCCGACACAATGTGCAATTCGGTGCAGCCGCGGTGCGCGACTTCGGCATCGACTAGCGCCTGCGGGATAATGCCGATCACTTCGCCGCCCGCATCGAGCGCCGCATCGGCAACGGCACCCATCAGGCCGAGGCGTCCGCCGCCATAGACTACCCCGATGCCACGCCGGGCGAGTTCGGCACCTGCCATACGTGCGGCGTCGATATACGCTGTGTCAGCGGGTGTTGCAGACCCGCAATAGATGGCAATTCGTTTCAACGCTTCGTCTCTCTCATCACGGCCATTGCCCGCGCAATCGGCACGGGCGGCTTGCCCGAAAGGATGCGCGCCTTGTCGAGGAAGGTGGTGTTTCCGGCATAAAAACGTTGGATCAGCGACGGGTGCAAGCCGTAAAAGCGTTGCAGCACCTGATAACGGGTGCCCGGCGTTGCGGCGCGGAACAACATGCGGTCGAGCAGGCGATAGAAGCTGCCCTTCTTCCAACGAGCTTCGGCGAATTCACGCATTGCGGTGGCAATGGCGGGGCCTGACAGATCATCGAGTCTGGCGATCAGCGATGCCGTGCGCACGGCATCGGGTAACGAAAATCCGGTGGTGCCATGAAACAGCGCCGCGCGGACACCGATTTTCGCGGTCTCTCCGCCCGATCGCCAATAGGCATCGAAGTCGCCGCCCATCGTGACGGGCAGCGCGCCCATTTCCTGATGGATCAGCTCTGCCAGTTCCCATCCCTGCAGCGCGGCATAATCCTTTATCCGCACGACCATTTCGTCACGGTCGATGCCGGGACCGTCGCTGTAATAGGTATCCTCGATGAAGATGCGGTCCTCGGCAAAGGGCAACGCATAAACGAAGCGGTAGCCGTCGATCTGTTCGACGGTAGCGTCCATTACAATGGGGTGCGTCAGGCCGTGGGGTCGCGCCGTGCGATACTCCTGACCGACAAATTTCTGCCAGCCAAAATCAAGATGGTCGAGGTCGGCGACTCCGCGCCCGTCAAAAACGCCTTCGGCTGTAATCTTGCGCTGATCGCTCAAATAAACCGTGGTTTGTGAAAGCTCGACGGCCTCACCCCGCACTGGGGCATCTGTGGGCAGCGCCGCGCGCAAATGCCCGTCATAATTCTGCGAACGAATGGAGTTGTAAGGCGATTCAAATACGCGCTGATGCGCTGGAAAGCGCGTTTCGTAACGATCCCACTGATGGTCGATGAACGGTTCGACGATCCACCAGTCGTCGGGATCGATGTCGCTGGTAAAGAACGACCAGACATGATTGCCGCCAAATGTTGCCGACGGGTCAATCAGTTTCACTGACAGGTCGGGCCGCCTTACGGAAAGCGCGTAAGCGGCCAGTCCCCCGGCCAGCCCACCGCCGACAATCGCTATGTCACAAGAAATCTCGGCGCTCATACGCGATTGCGCTTAACCGAGTGGCCGCAAAAGGCGAACGGTTTCTAGCTCTTGATCGTTACGATATCGACGCCGCCAGGCTTGGTCGACGGGTTCGACGCGTTGTTCTTTTTTGCTTTTTCCGCCTTGGGTTTGCGGACTTCCTTGTTCGTTTTCTTCTGGCTCTTGGCCATTTCGACATCCTTTACGAGAACATTCCCGTTGCTCCGCTACACCATGGCGACGTCAAAAGCCCATAAAAATACGTATAATATCGCCTTTTACCCCACTAATTGCAGCAAAAACGCCTCGCGAGAGGGTGCAAGGGTTGACGCAGCGCCCAAGGCGGAACATCGAGTCGTATAGCGCAAACTCGGCGCAACGAACTTAAAGGGAGGATTCACATGGCCGAAGTCAAGAAACCCAATGCACTGCAACAGCCACTGACGCCGTCACCCGAACTTGCCGCCGTCATCGGTGCAGGCACGGTTACCCGCGGTGACATGGTCAGCAAGATCTGGGTTTATATCAAAAAGAACGACCTTCAGAACCCCGCCAACAAGCGTGAAATCCTTGCCGACGACAAGCTGAAGAAGGTGTTCGGCGTCGACAAGTGCACGATGTTCGAAATGAACAAATATCTGTCGAAGCACCTTAAGTAGCTAATATCGGCGGACGCGTTCAGAT
>JAYUYR010000151.1:0-5631 GCA_043752405.1 Sphingomonas sp.
TCGAAAACGGCGGCACCGCGATTGAGGATGCCCCCGGCGTCCGCGACGGCGGTATGATGAAGATGTATCTCGCTTACCTTCGCGATCCCGACGGCAATAAACTGTGCGCCCTGCACCGGATGCCTGCATGAGCAGCACGCTGGCCGAGCTCGAACGCCGTCGGGCGGCGGCACGTATGGGCGGCGGACAGGCGCGGATCGATGCGCAGCACGCCAAGGGCAAGCTGACGGCGCGTGAACGGCTCGACGTGCTGCTCGACGAAGGATCGTTCGAGGAACTCGACATGTATGTCGAGCACAACTGCGTCGATTTCGGCATGGAGGAAACGAAGATTCCGGGCGACGGCGTTGTCACGGGCAGCGGCACGATCAACGGGCGGTTGGTGTTTGTGTTCAGCCAGGATTTCACCGTATTTGGTGGGTCATTGTCCGAAGCGCATGCGCAGAAAATCTGTAAGGTTATGGACTCGGCGATGAAAGTCGGTGCGCCGGTTATTGGTCTCAACGACAGCGGCGGCGCGCGGATTCAGGAAGGCGTGGCGTCGCTGGGCGGATATGCCGAAGTGTTCCAGCGCAACGTGCTGGCGTCGGGTGTGGTGCCGCAGCTCTCGCTCATCATGGGGCCGTGCGCAGGCGGCGCGGTCTATTCGCCTGCGATGACCGACTTCATTTTCATGGTGAAGGATTCAAGCTACATGTTTGTGACCGGTCCCGAAGTCGTGAAGACTGTTACCAACGAAATAGTCACGCAGGAGGAACTCGGCGGCGCGTCCACGCATACGACCAAATCAGGCGTCGCGGACAATGCTTTTGAAAATGACATCGAGGCATTGTTGGCCGCCCGCGACCTGATCGATTTCCTGCCCGCGAGCAATCGTGCCGAGTTGCCCGAACGGCCTACGGCGGACGATGGGGACCGGCTTGAGATGAGCCTCGACACGCTGATCCCCGCCAATGCCAACCAGCCCTATGATATGCACGAAGTCATATGCAAGACATTGGACGAAGGCGACTTTTTCGAAATCCAGCCGAGCCATGCAGGAAACATACTGATCGGCTTTGGCCGGATCGAGGGGCGCACGGTCGGCGTCGTCGCGAACCAGCCCATGGTGCTCGCCGGGTGCCTCGACATCAATTCATCGAAGAAAGCCGCGCGCTTTGTTCGCTTCTGCGATGCGTTCGATATTCCGATTCTGACCTTCGTCGACGTGCCGGGCTTCCTGCCAGGCGTGGGGCAGGAGCATTCGGGCATCATCAAGCATGGCGCGAAACTGCTCTTCGCTTATGCCGAAGCGACGGTGCCCAAGATCACCGTGATCACGCGCAAGGCCTATGGCGGCGCCTATGACGTGATGGCATCGAAGCATCTGCGCGGCGATCTGAACTACGCATGGCCGACGGCGGAAATCGCCGTGATGGGTGCGAAAGGCGCGGTCGAAATCATCTTCCGTGGCAAAACCCCCGAAGAAATTGCTGAACGCACCGCCGAATATGAAGCGCGCTTTTCGAACCCGTTCGTGGCGGCGAGCAAGGGGTTCATCGACGAAGTGATCATGCCACACTCGACGCGGCGGCGGGTGGCGCTGGGGTTACGGAAACTGCGGGGGAAAGTGCTGGAGAACCCGTGGAAAAAGCATGACAATATTCCGCTTTAATCTAATTCAGAGCGACAAGCTCAAGTACGTTTTCACGTCTGCGAACGATCCTGACATAATTAGCATCGAGGTCATGCTCGACGGTAATGCGCTAATCGACTTCTCAATGGATTCGGAGGGCGCAACCAGTGTCCTGTTTGGTACCGACGGGGGACAGATGGAGTTCCAGGTGAACGACCTGCGGGCGGTGCTTGATAAATGTGAAATTGAGTTAACCCTATGGCGCGAAGAGCTATCGAAACCGGGGAAGCTATGGGGCGAATCATTGTGAAGCGATCAAACTCTCCTGTTCCAAGAAGAATTGAAAATCAAAAAACGATACATTATAATCATATGATAAGGAGTGCCCGATGCAGACCGAACGTGTGACTTTTCTCACTAGCCGCGACCACAAGGCAGCGCTCGACGCATATGCGACGCGCACAGGCCAGTCGGTCGGTCATGTCGTGCGCGAAGCGACCAGCCAGTTCATATCGAAGCCCCCTGCGGCCAACGACGAAGAGGCCGAACTCGCCGCGCTTGTTGCGCAGGTGAATGAGGCGATTCCGAAAATGGAGGCCGCTTTCGACGACATGAGCCGGATGTTACGCGAAACGCACGAACATGTGGATCGGACGCTAAGCCAGATGAGCACAAATTCGTGAGTTCAGTGAGTGATGCATTTGCCGCGCTCAAAAATGTTATGCTGATGCAGGAGCGCATCGACGGCCTCCGGAACGACATTAACAAAAACACCGTTGATCTAAATCGATTAACGGATCGAGTGTTCGACCTCGACAAGCGAGTTGTTCGTATCGAGACCATGATCGAAATGACCGAGCGGCAGGCCACACAAACGACAAGGATAGACGGATGAACCTCGGCCGCCTCAACCATATCGGTGTCGCCACGCCCTCGATCGCCGACAGCATCGCGCACTGGCGCGACGTCATGGGCGCGACGAAAATCCACAAACCGTTCGACATGCCGACGCAGGGAGTGCGCGTGTGTTTTGTCGACACACTTAATACACAGATCGAACTGATCGAGCCGCTGGGCGCGGACTCCCCGATACACGGTTTCCTCGCGAAAAACCCGCTCGGCGGGCAGCATCATGTCTGTTTCGAAGTGCCTGACATTCACGCGGCGAAGGCGGAGTTCGAAGCAATGGGCACACGCGTCCTCGGCGAACCGCGCATCGGCGCGCACGGAACGCTGATTTTCTTTGTCCACCCCAGGGACATGGGCGGGATGTTGACCGAAATTATGGAAACGCCAAAACAAGCCCACTAGACTTACGTTAACGTAAGGGGCAATCTGGGCAACTTGGAATCCTTAGTGGGACTTTTCGAGTGACTTTTGAAACCATATTAACCGCCCGCGACGGCGACGTTCTGACAATTACGCTCAACCGGCCCGAGCGCCTTAACGCTGCCCCGCCGCAGATGTTCGATGAGATCGGACTGGTGCTCGACCATCTGGACGGCGCGCGCGCCTTGCTTATCACGGGCGAAGGGCGGGCGTTTTGCTCGGGCGCTGACCTTACGGGGCGCGGTGAACGCTCGGTCTCCGGCGGCGACGCCGCGTATCAGGCGCTGACAACCAGCTACAGCCCGACAATGCTCAAACTGTCGAGACTAAGCATTCCGACTGTCAGTGCGGTGAATGGCCCGGCGGCGGGGATCGGGTGCAGCCTCGCGCTCGCCGCCGACTTCGCTGTCATGGGGCAGAGCGCCTATTTCCTGCAAGCGTTCGTCAACATCGGCCTTGTCCCCGACGGCGGTGCATCGTGGATGCTGGCGCGGTTGATCGGCAAGGCGCGGGCGACCGAAATGATGCTGCTCGGCGATCGTATCCACGGTCCCCGTGCGGCGGAATGGGGCATGGTCTATCGCTGTGTCGACGATGGTTCGGTGATCGGCGAAGCGCAGGCGCTTGCGGCGCGGCTGGCGGCGGGACCAACGCTGGCGCTGGGCATCATGCGGCAAAACCTGGCGGCGGCCCTCGACAGTGATTATGCGACTGCGTTGCTTCGCGAAGCCGAAGGGCAGCGGGTGGCCGGATCGAGCGCCGACGCGGTCGAAGGGGCGACATCGTTCCTGATGAAGCGCAAAGCAGTTTTTGCGGGGCGGTAGAAGCGGTTGAACCCGGCGCGACTGTCCCCACATAATTGCAGTTCCGGCGATCCAACCCCGCCGATGTGGAATATTTCGATGATCGATACCGATATGACAATCGACGTTCGTCCTTTTGGCAGCCTTGGTGCAGCCAATCATGGCTGGCTCGATGCGCACCACCACTTCTCGTTTGCGAGTTATCATGATCCCGCGCGGATGGGCTGGGGCAGCATTCGTGTGTGGAATGACGACACTATCGCCGCGAAGTCGGGCTTTCCGCCGCACGGCCACAGCGACATGGAAATCATCACTTATGTCCGCACCGGCGCGATCACGCATGAGGATTCGCTGGGCAACAAGGGCCGCACGGGCGCGGGCGACGTTCAGGTGATGAGCGCAGGCACCGGAGTCCAGCACGCCGAGTATAATGTTGAGGACGAGGCTACGACCCTGTTTCAGATCTGGATCGAACCGCGTGCGCGGGGCGGCGCGTCGGGATGGGGCATGAAGCCCTTTGCCAAGGACGGGCGATCCGGCGCGTTTCAGTTGCTCGCCGGTGGGTTCGGTGAGCCCGATGCCCTCGAAATCCGCACCGATGCGCGCATTTTCGGGGCAGTGCTGAAGGCAGGCGAGACGTTGAGCTATGTGGTCGGCGCGGGGCGGCATGCCTATCTTGTCCCAGCACTTGGACGGATCGACATCGACGGCACGATTGCCAACGAACGCGACGGCGTGGCGCTGGGCGGCGGGCACTATGCGATCACCGCGCTCGACGATGCCGAGATTGTACTGGTGGACGCGGTTTAGGGTCCAGCCCTATAGCGCGGCCATGTTACTGGCTGATTGCGTAATCTTCATCGATGCCGAAGCGATGATCCTCGACAAGCCTGCGGGCCTGGCGGTTGACGCACCGCGCGACGGGTCGTTGAGTGTAATGAACCATCTCGATTCACTTCGATTTGGCTTCGAGCGGCATCCGTCGATTGTCCACCGGCTCGACCGCGATACATCGGGTTGCCTGCTGCTCGCGCGCAACCCGAAATCGCAGAAGCGGTTTTCGCACAGCTTCGAGGCAGGGACAGTCGAGAAAACCTATCTCGCGGTGCTGGCGGGGGTGCCCAAGGAACCCGGCGGGACAATCGATATGGCGCTGAATAAAGTCAGCACGCGTGAGGCGGGATGGCGAATGATACCCGAAGCCAAGGGACAGCGCGCGGTGACGCACTGGGACGTCGTGAGCTTTGGCGAGGGGCAGGCACTAGTGCGCTTTCGCCCTGAGACGGGCCGCACGCACCAGTTGCGCGTCCATGCGGCGAGTGGGATCGGTATCGCGATTGCGGGCGACCCCGTTTATGGGGTGAAAGGTCAGCATATGCTGCTCCACGCCGAGAGCCTGTCCGTGCCGCGCGAGGGCAAGGCACCGGCGGCGGCGGTCGCGCCATTGCCTGCGCATTTCCCCGACTGGGCGCGACATGCCATCGCCTGACTGGCCGCCGCTGCCTGAAGAGGCGCTCGAGGAACGGTTTCTTGCGGGGACCGGGCCCGGCGGACAGAATGTCAACAAAGTGGCGACGGCAGTGCAGATGCGGTTGGATGTTTACGCCCTGCGCCTTGCGCCACTGGTCTATCTACGCCTGAAGGAACTGGCGGGGAGCCGGTGGACCAACGACGGCGAGGTTGTCATCACCGCGCGCGAGTATCGCAGCCGCGAGGCAAATCGCGAGGAAGCGCGCGCGCGGCTGGCCGAACTGGTCGGCAAAGCGCATCAGTTGCCCGCGCGGCGGGTTAAGACACGACCGAGCAAAAGCGCAAAGGAAAAGCGGATGGTCGGCAAAGCCGTGCGGTCAGATGTCAAAAAAGGGCGTGGGAAAGTGAGTTTCG
>JAYUYR010000152.1:0-13507 GCA_043752405.1 Sphingomonas sp.
TGCGCGTCCGGACCGCAGGTGTGCACGTTAACGAAATCACCACATTTCTGGAGCGTGAGACGGGACGGGTCGACCTCCGCTCGACGAACCCGTCATGGCTGATTTTTTCAGATGGATTTTCGAGCGGGCGGTTGTTGTCCACGGTTGCCAAGAGGATCTTCGATGTCATTGTCAGCAGCGTTTTGCTAGTGCTTACGATACCGTTGGTAATGTTGACGGCGCTGTTGATTAAGCTCGAATCAAAAGGCCCGGCTTTTTACCGTCAAGCACGCATCGGCTTGTTCGGGCAGGAATTCGACATCCTGAAACTGCGTTCGATGCACGTCGATGCCGAAGTCGCCGGCAATGCGTTGTGGGCCGAAAAGGATGATGCGCGTGTTACCCGTGTCGGGCGGTTGATCCGCAAGCTGCGCATTGACGAACTGCCACAGGTCTGGACCGTCCTAAAGGGTGAGATGAGCTTTGTCGGCCCGCGCCCCGAGCGCCCCACGATAGTTGCCGAACTGGCGCGGCAAATGCCTTATTATGCTGAGCGTCACATGGTCAAACCGGGGATCACCGGATGGGCTCAGATCAATTACCCCTACGGCGCGAGCATGAATGATGCACGGCAAAAGCTCGAATATGACCTTTACTATGCCAAGAATTACACGCCGTTCCTCGACGTCGTGATCCTGTTGCAGACGATCCGCGTTGTCCTGTTTCCGGAAGGGTCACGATGATCGGTCTGGTCGCTTATCTGGGCCATGTGCTAGCGGCACTGTTGTTCGGCATCTTGACGGCAGGCGTAGTCCGTGCGGCACAACGCGAGCATCAGCGCTGGGCGCTCGCCGGCGCCTGCGCAGCAACGGCGTTGTGGGGCATTGCGGGTGCCGCCGTCGCACCGGCAGCCGTGGTTGATTTTGCCGAGACGCTGCGTAACATCGCATGGCTGGGCTTTATGTATGCGCTGTTACGCGAGGGCGAGGGCGAACGGCGGATGTGGCCGCTGCGCGCGGTTTATGCAGCGCTACTGCTGGTCGCGGCGGTGCAGGTCGGCATCGGCATTGCCGTTCTCTATCTGCCCACTGATGGCGACGTTGGTGGATTACTGATGCAGGCGACATTTGGGATGCGCATGATGCTTGCAACCGGTGCTCTGGTGCTGGTCCATAATCTTTACACAGCGGCGGCGTCGGATGCGCGTGCGGGGATTGGCCTGCCGATGACGGCGCTGACCGTGATGTGGGCCTATGATCTAAATCTGTACACCTTGTCCTATCTCGCTGGCGACTGGATGGCATGGCTGGTTGCGCTCAGGGGTTTTGCGGTGGCGGCACTGGCGCCGGTCTTCGTGCTCGCTGTCCGGCGACATCATGGCCTATCGATCCGCTTGTCGCGGACGGCCGTCTTTCGCTCGCTGTCGCTAGGCATTGTCGCGGCGTATTTGGTGCTGACGGTTATCGTGTCGGCGGTGCTCGATGCTATCGGCACTTCGGGCGCTGCGATCGTGCAGGTCGCATCGCTGATCCTGGCGGCGATTGCGGCCATCAGCATTTTACCCAGTCCGCAACTGCGGGCAAAAGTGCGGGTGCTGCTGTCGAAGCATCTGTTCGCGCATCGTTATGATTACCGCGCCGAATGGATGCGCTTTACCGATACGCTGGGCCGTCCGGGCGATGCGCCGGCACCGCTCGACGTGCGTGTGGTCAAAGCAATTGCCGACATTACCGAAGGGCCCGCCGGACTGCTCCTGATCCCCGAAGACTCGGGACTTTCGGCGCGTGCAGGGTGGAATTGGGATATGTCGCTGGTTCCGACGTTCGTCCCCGGTGAGGCGCTGGTTACGCTACTGACGCAGGGGCGCATCGTTGAGCTTGATCCCTTGCGCGCCGAATCGAAGGACATGACCGACGAAGCCCGCGCGGTGCCAGCCTGGATACTGGCCGATTTCGCTAACTGGGCAATCATCCCACTCATCCATTTTGACCGGCTGGCGGGTGCAGTACTTGTCGCAAGACCACCACTAGCGCGGACACTCGACTGGGAAGATTTCGACATGCTGCGCGTCGCGGGACGACAGGTGGCAAGCTATCTCGCCGAAGCGCGGGGCCAAGAAGCGCTGTCCGATGCCAAGCAGTTCGACGAGTTCAACCGGCGCTTTGCTTTCATTATGCACGACATCAAGAATCTGGTGAGCCAGTTGACGCTGGTGACGCGCAACGCCGAGCGCCATGCGGAAAAGCCCGAATTCCGCGCCGACATGATCGCGACACTACAATCGTCGACAACCAAAATGAATGATCTGCTCGAGCGGTTGTCACAGCATAACACCGGCAGGGCGGAAGCGCCGCGCAGTGTCGTTCTCGGGCCGCTCGTCACCCAACTGGCGGCGGGGAAGCGTGTCCAGCATCCGGTGATCGTGGCGGGCAACATGGCATTATGCGCGCTTGCCGATCCGTTGAGGCTGGAGGGGGCATTGGGCCATCTGCTCCAGAACGCGATCGAAGCGAGTGATCCTGCCGAACCCGTCACGATAACCATCTTGCAGCAAGGTGACGAAACCGGGATCGAGATTGCTGACAAGGGCTGTGGCATGACGCTCGATTTTGTGCGCGGGCAACTGTTCCGGCCCTTCGCCTCGACCAAGGACGGCGGGTTCGGGGTCGGCGCATTCGAAGCGCGGGCAATCATATCGGCCATGGGCGGGCGGCTGACTGTCGACAGCGAACCCGGACAAGGAACACGCTTCATGATCTGGCTACCGACACCGACACGCTGGCACGAGGCCTTGGTCGCATGATGGACGCGCTAAAACCTAAACTGCTGATCATCGAAGATGACGAGGGGCTTCTGCGGCAACTCCGCTGGGCTTATGACGATTATGACGTGATTGTGGCCGGCGACCGGACGAGCGCGATCGATGCACTGCGCGCCGAGGAGCCCGATGTGGTGACGCTCGACCTTGGCCTGCCGCCCGAACCCGATGGCACGGCGGAGGGGTTTGCGACGCTCGATGCGATCTTGGCTTTAAAGCCCGATACCAAAGTGATCGTAGCATCGGGGCACGGCGCGCGCGAGTCGGCACTAAGGGCGATTGCAGGCGGCGCTTATGACTTTTATGCCAAGCCGGTTGACATTGATGAGCTGGGTTTGATCGTACGCCGCGCATTTCACCTGCACGGGATCGAAGCGGAGAACCGGCGACTGGCGAAAGCAGTGACGGGCAATGCCGTGCTTGGCGGGATGATTACCGCGGCACCCGAAATGCTGAAGGTCGCAAGGACCATAGAGCGCGTTGCCAATGCCGATGTTTCGGTGATGCTCCTCGGCGCAAGCGGGACGGGCAAGGAATTGCTTGCGCGGGGGCTGCACGAAGCGAGCGACCGTCGCAAAGGCACGTTTGTCGCGATCAACTGCGCGGCAATCCCTGAGACATTGCTTGAAAGCGAATTGTTCGGCCACGAGAAGGGCGCATTTACCGGTGCGGTCAAGACGACTGAAGGCAAGATCGAGCAGGCGCATGGCGGGACATTGTTCCTCGACGAAATCGGCGATGTGCCATTGCCGCTACAGGTCAAGCTACTCCGCTTTTTGCAGGAGCGGGTGATCGAGCGGATCGGCGGGCGCAAGGCAATTCCGGTCGATACGAGGATCGTGTGCGCGACGCATCAGGACCTGGATGCGATGATCGCGGCGCAGTCGTTCCGCGAGGATCTTTATTACCGGCTGGCTGAAATTGTCATTAAGATTCCGACACTTGCCGAACGTCCGGGCGATGCGGGATTGCTCGCGCGGCACTTCATGGGACGATACGCGGCCATGAACAAGGACGTGAAAGGCATCGCCCCCGATGCTCTCGCCGCAATCGATGCGTGGGGCTGGCCGGGCAATGTCCGCGAGCTTGAGAACCGGATGAAACGCGCGGTCATCATGGCCGACGGCAAGATGGTGACGGCGGCGGACCTCGACCTGAATGAGGCGCAAGAGGATGGCGACGTCATAAACCTGAAAACGGTGCGCGAAACAGCCGACCGGCGCGCCATCCGACGGGCACTGGCGCGCGCGGACGGCAACATTTCGAACACGGCCAAACTGCTCGGAATCAGCCGCCCGACACTTTATGATCTGCTGAAAAACTATGATATTTCAACCTGATCGCCGGAACCCGTCGGCTAAGGGGCAAGCTATGGATGAAACGCTGCGTCGCATTGCCGATGCGCTTGAGCGGATCGCACCGACGGCTCCCGTGCCGCCGCAAGAGGATGCAACGACCTATATCTGGAATAATAGCGCGCTGAGGCCCGCACATTTTGCGCCGCTGCCGATCGACCTGTTGACGGGAATCGACGACCAAAAGGCCGCGCTGATCGCCAACACGCGCCGCCATGCACGGGGTCATGCGGCGCATGATGCGTTGTTGTGGGGTGCGCGGGGATCGGGAAAATCAGCGCTGGTCAAAGCAAGCGTTGGCGCGGTCGGCGATGGCCTCGCGCTGGTCGAGCTGGCAGCGTCGGACGTCGCGGGATTGCCACTGCTGTTCGATGCGATTGCCGGATGGACGCGGCCTGTTATCGTTTTCATCGACGATCTGGGCTTTGACGACGGCATCGCTTCGGCGCGTGCCCTGCGCTCGGTGCTCGATGGCGGCAGCAGTGCGCGACCTGCGCATGTCAGGCTTTATGTCACATCGAACCGCCGCCACATCGTCGCACGCGAAATGGCCGAGCAGGAGTCGGCGATCAACGTGCGTGATGTCGTCGATGACCGGCTGGCGCTGGCCGATCGGTTTGGACTGAGCCTGGGTTTTCATGTCTGCGATCAGGAAACCTATGTCGCGATGGTCGCGCGTTATGCCGATGCCTATGCCCTGCCCTTCGATGCGCAGGACGCTGTGAGCTTTGCCACGCAGCGCGGCAGCCGTTCGGGGCGCGTGGCGTGGCATTATGTCGTCGAACTTGCAGGCCGGGCGGGACGCGCAGTCTGATAATCCGGCCTATGTTCCGCACGGTCCGGCGAACATCATCTTGTCACCTCCCAAGCAAATGTCGATACTCCACTTATCGAGTCGGGTTTACGCTTCAAAGACGCTCCCTAGGGCGTTTCCTGTGGCCCGTCGGGTCGTATGCCGACGGGCCGCTTCTTTGGCGGAGGTTGATGATGGCAGGTGCAACTGTTCTGATAGTCCCCGGCCTAAACGGATCCGGCCCCGAGCATTGGCAAAGCCGGTGGGAGGAAGAGCGGATCAGTTGCCGCCGTGTCGAACTAGCCGACTGGGTCAATCCCGATCCGCTCGACTGGATCGCACGGATCGACCACGCCGTTGCGACAATCAGCGGACCAGTTGTCATCGTCGCGCATAGTCTGGGCTGCATTGCCGTGGGCACATGGGCGGCGCTGAGCCGTCGCGCAACCGACCGGCGGATCGAAGCGATGATGGTCGCACCGTGTGACCCGGTTCAGGAAGGTGCGGTCGATGCCATACGCCGTTTCGGAGTCATCGCGTTGGGCCGCCTGCCCTTCCCGTCAACGCTGATTGCCAGTTCGAACGATCCTTACGCGAGCTTTTCGCGCGGATGCCGCTTTGCAAGCGATTGGGGCAGCCAGTTGATCGACGCCGGCGAAGGCGGGCATCTGAATGCGCAATCAGGACTCGGCTCGTGGCATTGGGGCCAGCAGATATTGGACCAGATGGTAACCCGGTTGCGCAACTAACCAAGCGCCTCGGTCATTTCGGCTAGGGTGAGCCAGCGTTCCTCAGCCGCATCCTTTTCGGCGCGGGCGGCGTCGATGGCTTTGGTGAGTGCTTCGAACTTGGCGAAATCGCGCGTGTAGAGGTCCGGGTTGGCCAGCAAGGCTTCGTCGCGGGCGATGGCGGCGTCGATCTCTTCGATGCGCCGGGGGAGCAGGTCGTAGTCGCGTTGATCTTTGTAGGTGAGTTTGGTTTGAGGTTTCGGCTTTGCATTCCCTCCCCCGCTCGCTTGCTGGCGAGTCGCCCCTCCCGCAAGCGGGCGGGGGGATTTACGCGCTTCCCAGTCGGCATAACCCCCGGCAACGATGTCGACCTTGCCCGATCCATCGAGGCCGAGTGTCAGCGTGACGGTGCGGTCGAGGAAATCGCGATCGTGGCTGACGATCAGGACGGTGCCGTCGTAATCGGCGATGACTTCCTGAAGCAGGTCCAGCGTTTCGAGGTCGAGGTCGTTGGTCGGCTCATCGAGAACGAGCAGGTTCGACGGGCGCGAAAATTCGCGGGCCAGCAAAAGCCGCGAGCGTTCGCCGCCCGACAGCGTGCCGACGAGCGCATCGACCACACCGGGATCGAACAGAAATTCCTTCAGATAGCCGATGACGTGCTTTTTGATGCCGAGCACTTCGATCCAGTCGCCACCGTCGGCGAGCACTTGCCGCACCGTTTTGTCGGGGGCCATCAGACTGCGCTGCTGGTCGATGATCACCGAGTCGAGAGTCTTGGCAAGCGTCACGGTCCCCGAATCGGGTGCGAGTTCGCCAGTGAGAAGTTTGAGCAAGGTCGTCTTGCCCGCGCCGTTGCTGCCGACCACACCGATGCGATCACCGCGCTGGATGCGGACAGTGAAATCCTTGATAACGGTGCGGTCGCCGAAAGACTTGGTCACATGTTCGGCGCGAATGACCGATTTGGTGCGGATGTCGTCGTTGCCGAGCGAAATCTTTGCCGAGCCCAGCGGCCCCATCATCGCGGCACGGGCGGCGCGCATTTCCATGAGTTTGGCCTTGCGGCCTTCATTGCGTGCCCGTCGCGCTGTCACCCCGCGAAGGAGCCAATGTTCCTCTAGTTTCAATTTTGCATCGAGCCGCTCGGCCGCGCGCGCTTCTTCGGCATAGATGCTTTCAGTCCAGGCATCGAAGCCACCGAAACCGATGTCCTTGCGCCGGATCTGCCCGCGGTCGAGCCACAGTGTCGATTTGGTCAGGCGGGTCAGAAACGTGCGGTCATGGCTGATCGCCACAAAGGCGCCACGATAACGCTTCAGCCAGTCCTCGAGCCAGTCGATGGCGGCCAGATCGAGATGGTTGGTCGGCTCGTCGAGCAACAGCACGTCAGGATCCATCGACAGCGCGCGGGCGATGGCGGCGCGGCGACGCTCGCCTCCCGATGCCGACGCGGCGTCGCGCGACAGGTCGATGCCGATCTGACTGGCGATGGCTTCGACATCGTGGAGCGCGGGCGGTGTTGGCCCCGAAAGGGCAAAATCGCGCAGCGTCGCATGCCCCTTCATCGCCGGTTCCTGTTCGAGCAGGATGACGCGCGAGCCGGGGACAATCGTTCGCCGCCCCTCGTCACATTCGACCTGTCCCGCCAGCAGCCGCAGCAGCGTCGTCTTGCCAGCGCCGTTGCGCCCGATCAACGCGAGCCGGTCCCGCGGTGCCACAAAAATGTCGAGATGACGGAATAGCCATCCCGATCCCTGAATGAGTCCAAGGTCTTCAAAGCTAAGGATCGGGGCGGCCATTTAGGGTTCCAGTGGTCAACAACTGTCAGCGCGCTGACATGCCTATTCATGGTCTATTCAATGCTGGGAGCATAAGAGCCACGTCCATGACGGCAATGAAACTCTTTCTCGGCGGTGCCTTACTCCTTGCACCGCTTTCCGTGCAAGTCGATGCACAGGGGAGGCGCGGCGATGCCGATGCGGTTTATCAGGGACGCATCGACGGGTCGCTGATGCCGCTGCGCTCGATCGAAAATGGTGTTGTTCCCCGCATGAAGTCACGTGGTGCCGATTATATCGGGGCCGAATATGACGAAGACATGGGCCGCTATCGCCTGAAATTCATGCGCAATGGCTCGGTGATCTGGGTCGATGTCGATGGCCGCACCGGTGCCATAGTGGGTCGCGCTGGCGATTAGCTTGCGCTAAGACACCTGCAAACAGGGAGAATATCATGCGTCTTTTGATCGTCGAGGACGAACCCACGCTGGGTGCGCAGTTGAAAAACACGCTTGAAGGCGCAGGCTATGCCGTCGATCTGGCGACTGACGGTGAAGACGGCCACTATATGGGCCAGACCGAAAGCTATGATGCGATCATCCTCGATCTGGGCCTGCCTGAAGTCGACGGCCTCACCGTGCTCGATCGCTGGCGCAAGGAGGGCAAGACCTTTCCCGTGCTCGTCCTGACGGCGCGTGATAGCTGGTCGGACAAAGTCGCCGGGCTCGATGCGGGGGCCGATGACTATCTGGCGAAACCATTCCAGACCGAAGAACTGATCGCACGGTTGCGCGCGCTGATCCGCCGTGCGGCGGGCAATGCGAGCGCGGAGATGACGGCAGGCGATGTCCGGCTCGACACACGATCGGGTCGCGTCACGCTGGCAGGGGAACCGGTGAAGCTGACCGCGCAGGAATATAAGCTGCTCAGCTACTTGCTCCACCACAAGGGCAAGGTGGTCAGTCGCACCGAGTTGATCGAACACATCTATGACCAGGATTTCGACCGCGATTCGAATACGATCGAAGTGTTCGTGACGCGCATCCGCAAGAAGCTCGGCCCCGATGTGATCACCACGATCCGCGGGCTGGGGTATTCGCTCGATGAACCGGCTGGCGGATAGCTTCAGCCCGCCCGTTGATGCGATGCCGGTCGACGCGGCGCCGCAAACCAAGGGCTCATTGTCCCGGCGCATGATCGGGATGGCGGCGGCGTGGATCCTGCTGCTCTTGATCGGCGGCGGCGTCGCACTCGACCGCGTACTGACCACGGCCGTGACGCAGAATTTTGACGATCAGCTCGATTATGTCCTGACGGCAATGGTGTCGTCCGCCGAGATCGGCCCCGACGGCGAAGTGCGCCTGAACCGGCCGCTGGGCGACCAGCGCTTTCTGGAAGCGCAATCGGGGCTGTACTGGCAGATTTCGGCCAAGGGCGTCGAGCCGTTCCGTTCGCGATCGCTGTGGGATGACAGCCTGGAATATGGCGCGGCACACCGCGATACCAAGCCACATTTTTATGACAGCAATCAGTTGCGTGACGAGCGTCTGCGCATTGTCGAGCGTGACCTCACCCTGCCCTTCTCAAAGACGAGATGGCGGTTTCAGGTGGCGCAGACGCGCGACGGCCTCGATACGCAGATCGACACGTTGCGCAAAACCGTGGTGCGTAGCTTTGCCTTGCTGGGGCTTGGCCTGATTTTGATGTCGGCATTGCAGACGCTCTATGGATTGTGGCCGCTGCGCAAGCTGCGTCAGGCCATTGCCGATATGCGCAGCGGGCGGACCCAGCGGATCGAACAGAACAACCTGCCCGAGGAAGTCGCGCCGCTGGTCGACGAGCTCAACGGCCTGATCGCGCACAACGAAACGCAGGCCGAGGAAGCGCGGCGTCATGCGGGCAATCTGGCCCATGCGCTGAAAACGCCGCTGACAGTGATCATGAATGCCGCAACCGCCGGCAGCGTGGATTTGTCGGGTATCGTTGCGCGCGAATCGACGACGATGCGGCGGCAGGTCGACCACCATCTTGCCCGTGCCCGTGCCGTCGGGCGCCGCGGCCATGCGCACAGCCGCGCCGAAGTCTGGCCCAGCTTGCAGGCTGTCGAACGCGCGGTGGGGATGCTTTACCCAAAGGCGCGGATCGACATTACGGGCGATAAAGCCTCATCAGTCCGTGTCGAGCGGCAGGATCTCGACGAATTGCTCGGCAACCTCATCGAAAACGCGGCGAAATATGGCGGCGGCAGCGTGTTCATCACGGTCGTACGCGATGGGGGCTTCGTCGAGTTTCAGGTCGAGGATGATGGCCTGGGCATTCCCGAGGCTGACCGCACACAGATATTCGACCGTGGCGCCCGGCTCGATACGGGTAAACCCGGCACCGGCCTTGGCCTCGCCATCGTCCGCGACGTTGCAGAGATTTACGGCGGGTCGGTCAGCCTTGACGAGAGTGAGGACTTGGGCGGACTGCTCGCGCGGTTAAGGCTGCCGGTGGCTGAGTAACGCTAACCCTGCATCCCCTCATGATGGCGGATGACTTCATC
The DNA here is from genome assembly GCA_043752405.1 of Sphingomonas sp. Classification (GTDB taxonomy): domain Bacteria; phylum Pseudomonadota; class Alphaproteobacteria; order Sphingomonadales; family Sphingomonadaceae; genus Sphingomonas_O. The sequence continues at coordinate 10,000 of JAYUYR010000152.1, forward strand.
GATGATGAAGCGGAGGAATTTCTCGGTGAAATCGGGGTCGAGCTTGGCATCTTCGGCCAGTTTGCGCAGGCGGGCGACTTGGCGCTCCTCGCGTCCGGCGTCGGCGGGGGGCAAGCCGCTTGATGCCTTATAGCGCCCCACGGCCTGCGTCACCTTGAAACGTTCGGCAAGCATGAAAACGAGCGCGGCGTCGATATTGTCGATGCTGTCGCGATAATGTTGCAGTTGCGTGTCGGTCATCCGCGCCTCCCGCCGATGCACTTGCCTTAAAGTCGCCAAAACGCCAGAGGAAAGCGCAACATGACTGCGACAGTCCACAACATCCGTCCCGAACGCGCGCCATCCCTCGATGCGATGGTGGCGCTGGTTGCGCATGACCTGAACGCGGTCAATCACGTCATCCTTGAACGGATGCAGTCCGAGATTCCGCTGATCCCCGAACTGGCGGGGCACCTTATCGCCGGCGGCGGCAAGCGGATGCGGCCGATGCTGACGCTCGCCTGTGCCAAGCTGCTCGATTATCCGGGCACGCGGCATCACAAACTGGCGGCGGCGGTGGAGTTTATCCACACCGCGACGCTGCTGCACGATGATGTCGTCGATGGATCGGGCCTGCGTCGGGGCAAACGGACTGCCAATGTGATCTGGGGTAATCCGGCAAGCGTTCTTGTCGGGGACTTCCTGTTCAGCCGGTCGTTCGAGCTGATGGTCGAGGACGGCAGCCTGAAAGTGCTGCGCATATTGTCCAACGCTTCTGCGGTGATTGCAGAAGGCGAAGTCAACCAGTTGACGGCGCAGCGTCAGGTCGGATTGGGCGAGGATCGCTATCTCGATATTATCGCCGCAAAAACGGCGGTGCTGTTTTCCGCCGCGTGCAAAATTGCCGCTGTGGTCGCTGAACGGGACGAGGCAATCGAAAAGGCGCTCGACACTTATGGCCGCAATCTGGGCATTGCGTTTCAGCTGGTCGACGACGCCATCGACTATGCGTCGGATGCCGCGACGATGGGCAAAGGCGTCGGCGATGATTTCCGCGACGGTAAAGTCACGCTGCCTGTCATCCTGGCCTATGCGCGCGGATCGGAGGCGGACCGGGCGTTCTGGAAAGATGCAATGGAGGGACGTCGCACGTCCGATGAAGATCTGGCGCATGGCATAGCGTTACTGCGCGCAACCGGAGCGATCGACGACGCCCTTGAGCGCGCGCGCCATTATGGCCAGCGGGCGATCGATGCCCTGGGACCGTTCGCCGGCGGGGCGGCAAAGACGGCGCTTACCGAAGCAGTGGAATTTGCCATCGCACGCGCCTACTAACCACCCATGTCGCACGCACGCATCTTTCAAAAGCCCAAGAACGCCATGCAATCGGGCCGCAGCGGCACCGACCGCTGGATCCTCGAGTTCCAGCCGAGCGAGGCCAAGAAGCCCGATCCGTTGACCGGCTGGGCAGGATCGGGCGATACGCGCGCGCAGATCAGTCTGGGCTTTCCTTCGCTCGACGCTGCCAAAGCCTATGTCGACAAATACGGTCTAACCGTGGCCATTATCCCGGCGCCCGAGCGTGTGCTAAAATTACAAACCTACGCCGACAACTTCCGGTGATTTAAGCGGCCTCGTCGTGATCTCGCGATAGATTTCGCGGTAGCGCGGATGTTCGGTGCCCATCATGCGGTCCCACCAAGTGAAATAGAGCCCATAGTTCGACCCGAATCCGCCGCTGTGGTGAAGATCGTGGTGCGTCGCGGTGGTGAAGAGGCCCCAGAACCAGTGGTCTGCAAAGGCGGCGTGATGCAGCTCGGTCCCCGAATGGCCCCACGCATTGCGCGCGATCATGATGCCCAGAAAAATGAACATGGCCAGGTTCGGCGTTGGGATGACACAAATCCACGCAATCGGCATGAAACCCTGCACAAAGGCTTCACGCCAATCGAACGCATAGGCAGCATAGGGCGTGGGTGTGATCGTCTTGTGGTGCGTCCGGTGCCACAGCTTGAAGAAGCGCGGGGTGTGGAGAAGGCGGTGGGTCCAGTAGAAATAAGCATCGTGAACAACCAGAAGGACAATCACGAACCCGGCGATCGTGAGCGCATTGACCTCGCCCTGATAATTATTGGTGGCATAACCGTTCGAGCGCAGCCACAGCGCCACGCTCGCCATTGCGGCGTAAACGCACACGCTGATGAAAGACGCGGTGATTTCGCGGCGGTAGTCGGCAGCGGTCGGGCGACGGTCCTGAATGATCCGCACACGCAGTGATGTGCGATGCACAAACCACAGGATCGCCATCATGACCGTCGTCGCAATGACATAGCGGCCACCGTCGAACATGAAGACGTTGGGCAGGACGCGGGTGAAGGCGTCGGTCAGGCTGAGGTTTGGCGGCAGCATGCGAGTGACCTTGTGAAGTGAAGCCCCCTTGTGACAGCCACTTTGCCCTGCTGCGCCGCGCTTATCGGAAATCGATCAATCGATTTTCTAAATTCGATCAGGATTTAAGCGTGCGTGCGCGATATTCGGTCGGGGTGCAGCCTTCGGCGTCGCGGAAGGCGCGATTGAACGGCGCGAGGCTGCCGAACCCAGCGTCAAGCGCGATGGTGAGGATCGGCACATCGCGCTGTGCAGGATCGGCCAGCGCGTCGCGCGTTTCGGCAAGGCGGAAACCGTTGAGATAGGCATTGAAATTGCGCGCGCCGAGCCCCTGGTTGATGGCACGACGCAAACGATATTCGGGCACACCGAGCCGGGCGGCGACCGTTGTGATGGTCAGACCATCCTGCCGATACAGCCGGTCGTGGCGCATGTCGGCGTCGAGCTTGGCCAGCAGAATTGAATCGTCAGCTTCAGGGCGCAATATCGTGGCCTGTGCTTTGGCCGGAGCAGCGAGCAGCGCGGGATCACGCCAGCCCAGAATCGTCAGAGCCAGAGTCGCGGCAAGCAGGAACAGGCTCGCGGCATTCATCACGCGCCAACCAACCGGCGGCGGCCATCCGCTCAAGGGGAGTTCGGCAAGGACGATCCACATGATAACCAGCGCGATCATGAGTGACAGCGCCAGGCGTGCACGCCGCCGTGCTTCGACAAGGTCGCCATTGCGTCCGCGTAGCGCGGTAACGATTGCGGCAAGGACGAGGACTATACTCATCGCTCGCCACGTAACCGCGAGCAGGAAGAATGGATTGCCGCCGGTAGCGTAAAGATAATTGGCCATGAAACCGCTTGTGACCAACATAAGGATGACTGCGAAATGCCAGGGTCTTAGGCGGAAATCATCATCGAACCAGCTCATCGAGAACAGCCAGAACAAGTCTGGCGTGGAAAGACTCATCAGGTGAAACGGCACCCGTCGCCAACCGATTGGCCCCGATGAATCAAGCGCAACCAGCGCAACATAACAAAATGCACCGACCGTAAGCACCGCCCCGATCCGCGCCGTCTGCGACGCGCGCCAGTCACGGATGAAAAACGCCGCGAGCAGCAGGAACAATGTTCCCGCGCCGCCGCGCAATGC
>JAYUYR010000153.1:0-5602 GCA_043752405.1 Sphingomonas sp.
AGCAACCAGATTCGAATGCGCTTCTAGCAACGTGACGTATTCTTCTTCGGTTTTTGCTTCGGCGTGCAACGCCGCAATCTCGTCACGCAATTCGCGCCAGTCGCCTCCTTGAGCCATTCGATCGTGAAGCGTTGCAATTTCTTGTTTCATATTACGCGCTCCCCTGTTTGCGAAATATTACGACGTTTGAACACGAAAGGGTGCTTTCCGTCTACGGCGAGGTATCTCCGCATGACGCTTTATGTTCAGGTCGTTGAACGCCGAACTTTTGAGAAAATGGCGCGCTGTGGTGCTGCTGACGAGTGCAACGATGCAAGAGCGGTGGGCGTAGTGCAACACATGCGATAGCCGCACTTGCCGAATCGTTCGTGTTTCGTTCACGGTCAGCTATGGGCGCGATCAATCTCCGAAGTTTGGAAGACATGGCGCGTTGGCAAGCCGATCTGCGCGTCCGATGCAATTCATGCGGGCGGGAAGCACATTTCGATTCACACGTCATCGTCAGTTGGTTCCGCACGATGCGGTGGAACACGTCACTGGACGATGCACCGCGCCGATTTCGATGCGATGGTGCAGACGGGCAGGGGTGCGGATCAAAGGACGTGCGGCTGTCGGCGATCATGCCTGAAGGCAAGATGCCGCCTGAGCGCCCGCGACCAAAGCAAGGGCCGACTGCACCGGCCGGGATCAATCAAGTGGAATGGGACAAGGCCGATGCACGCCAAAGGAAGCGCCTCGTAGATCGATTGCGATGAGCTGTGCGCAGATTGATCAACAGCCTTGACTGAGGCCTGTGGCGCAATCTCGATCTCTCACCACTTGACTTTGGATTGGGGGAGCCGATGCTAACCGCTTGGTCGATAAGCGACCACATTCGGGGGAAAATTCATTGAAACATCATTTCGGTACGTTCGTTTGCACGCTCGCAATACTTCCGAACGTTAGCGTTGCGCAGGTGGCCGTTGTGCCACTTCCTGCCCCGTCGCAGGTCGTGATGGTGGGCGCACCCCCGGCCAATGTCTTGCGCACAGGAACAGAAGTTAGCCTGAAGCTCATGGAAGGTCTGACAACGGAAGGTAAGAAGCTCCGCGTTGGCTATCGCTTTCAGATGGAAACATCTGAGCCAGTCCTCGTAAACGGCCAGGTTGTTGTCCCTGCAGGCAGCCCTGCGGTCGGTGAGATCACGGAGGTTCGTAACAAAGGAATGTGGGGCAAGTCAGGGCATCTGACGGCTAGCATTCTACATCTCACAGTTAACGGCAGACAGATTCGCCTTACGGGAACATTCGACGACAAAGGCGTCACGGGCACTGGAGCCGTGGTGGGCGCGATCCTGCTACTTCCAGTTGTCGGTTTCTTCACGACCGGAACAAGCGCCCGGATCCCCGTAGGCGCGCCGGTCAAGGGATTTGTGGGCGAAGATGTTCCCTTGGCGTTTGTAGCAACAACGCCAGTCGCAATGCCTGTCCCCGTTGCTCCTGCACCAGCGGCATTGCCCGCGACGCCAGCAAAGTGAACTAAGGGCATCGAGATTAAGGTTGCTGTTCGATAGTTGCACGCCGTGCTTAGGTGTCATTCGCGCGCCGCACGGCGTCCAACTTGAATGCAATAGCCTTCCACGTTTCTACGCCAGCAGCGTCCCCGACAAGTGCTAACGTCCCGATCCGCTCGGCGACGAACTTCGGTGCGTCGTCACCATGCTGGCGCTCAACGTGTAAGGCGCATGCCCAAAGCTCTTTCTCATCGACCGGCATTCGCACTCAGTCGCACACAAAACCGAGAAACAGAAACAGTGTGTGGTATTAAATGTGGTAACAGATTGACGTTTGACTCATGAGATTAAGTTAAATCAATAGTTTAAAGACACCGAATGGAAGCTTGCGGGGCATCCAGCGGTTGCCTGTAAAAGCTAGTCATGCGCGACCTTCAGTCGCGGGGAAATCGATTCATGGCCTTTTCCACCTGACGGCCCACGCGCTCGGCCATGTCGCGCAGGTCGGGCACCATATCGGCCATGCTGCCCGCCAATGCACCCATCGTACCGACGGTGCGCTGCGTGCTGTTGGCAAGGTTTTCGCGAAAATTGGGGTCGTCGCGTTCGATCATGTCGCCGACGGTGCGCGCCCTGTCCCACTCGCGTCCGTCATCGCGCGACTCGGGATCGATCCGGGCAATGGCGGCGCGCAGCTTATCGACGCGCAGGTCCATGACCATGTCGGCCATCGCAACCATCATTCCCGACATCGCCGACTGCGTGGCGGGATCGTTGAGTTTATCGGCGGTGCGCGCGATTTCGGCGTCCTCGCGGTCGCGTGATGCCGCCAGCGCCGGCGTGGCTGTGGTAACGAGCAACATGATGACAAGCGCGCGGCGCATGACAGTCCTTTCCGGGAATCGAATTAGAAATAGTAGGCGCAACCGGCTTTCGCCAAGCTGAATGACTTACTCCGCTGCGATCAGTTCGCGCGCATCCTCAAGCGGTTGCTCCAGACGTGACAGCATTTCCTTCGGACAGACCTGCCAGAAATGCCCGCGCCACCGTTCCCAGTCGTCGAGGATGCTGTTCGACCATTTGCTGTCGGTCGCGACCGCATGTTCGGCGATCAGAGCGCGGGCTTTCGTTTCCCAATAAGTCGAAGCGAGACGTTGCCAGACGATGCTGTCGGGGTTGGCGCGCCGCGCGAAATTGTCATCTGTGTCGAGCACAAACGCCATCCCGCCCGACATGCCTGCCCCGAAATTGTCGCCGACTTCGCCAAGGATGATCGCGGTGCCGCCGGTCATATATTCGCAGCCGTTCGCGCCACACCCTTCGACCACCACTACGGCGCCCGAATTGCGCACGGCAAAGCGCTCACCCGCACGGCCGGCAGCAAACAGCTTGCCCGAGGTTGCACCGTATAGAACGGTGTTGCCGATGATCGTGTTGTGCTGGCTTTCGAGCGGGCTGGAGACCATCGGGCGGACAGCGATGATCCCGCCGGACAATCCCTTGCCGACATAATCGTTTGCATCGCCGAAGACTTCGAGCGTGACGCCCTTACACAGGAACGCGCCCAATGATTGCCCCGCCGAGCCGCGAAGCCGGACGTGGACATGACCGTCGTTGAGCGAAGACATGCCATATTTCGCCGTGATTTCCGCCGACAGCCGCGTGCCGACCGCGCGGTGGGTATTGCGCACGGTATAGGTCAGCTGCATCTTCTCGCGCCGCTCGAACACCGGCTTGGCGTCGTGCAATATCTGCGCATCGAGACTGTCGGGGACTGGGTTGCGGCCACCTTCGACATTGAACCTACGTTTATCATCGTCGGCATCGACCTTGGCGAGGATCGGGTTGAGGTCGAGATCGTCGAGATGCTCGGCCCCCCGGCTGACCTGACGGAGGAGTTCGGTGCGGCCGATCACGTCGTCGAGCGACTTGCAACCGAGGCGCGCGAGGATCTCGCGGACTTCCTCGGCGATGAATGTCATCAGGTTGATGACTTTTTCGGGTGTTCCGGTAAATTTGGCGCGCAGCCGCTCGTCCTGAACACACACGCCGACGGGGCAGGTATTCGAATGGCACTGGCGGACCATGATGCAGCCCATCGCGACGAGGCTCAAGGTGCCGATGCCGAACTCCTCCGCGCCGAGGATCGCGGCGATGACGATGTCGCGGCCGGTTTTCAGGCCACCGTCGGTGCGCAGTTTGACGCGATGGCGCAGGCCGTTGAGGGTCAGCACCTGATTGACTTCGGACAGGCCCATTTCCCACGGCGTGCCGGCATATTTGATGCTGGTCTGCGGCGATGCGCCAGTGCCGCCCGTGTTGCCCGCGATCAAAATCACGTCCGCATGGGCTTTGGCGACGCCCGCTGCGACGGTTCCGATGCCTGCCGACGAGACGAGTTTGACGCAAACCCGCGCGCGCGGGTTGATCTGCTTCAGGTCGTAAATGAGCTGCGCTAGATCCTCGATCGAGTAGATGTCATGATGCGGCGGCGGCGAAATGAGGCTGACCCCCGGTGTCGCATGGCGCAGCTTGGCGATGAACTCGGTGACCTTGAAGCCAGGCAATTGCCCGCCTTCGCCGGGTTTTGCGCCTTGTGCGACCTTGATTTCGATTTCTTCGGCAGCGCCTAGATATTCAGCCGTCACGCCAAAGCGCCCGCTGGCAATTTGCTTAATCGACGAATTGGCGTTGTCGCCATTGAGATAGGGTTTGAAGCGCACCGGGTCCTCGCCGCCTTCGCCCGACACGGCCTTCGCGCCGATGCGGTTCATCGCGATGGCGAGCGTTTCATGCGCTTCGGGCGAGAGCGCGCCGAGCGACATGCCGGGGGTTACAAAGCGTTTGCGGATTTCGGTGATGGCTTCGACGCTGTCGATGCTGACCGCGTCCTTGGCATAGTTGAATTCGAGCAAGTCACGCAGATAAACTGGCGGCAAATCGCGGACGCCGCGCGCGAATTGCAGGTAGGTCGAGTAGCTGTCGGTGCCCACAGCGGTTTGCAGTAAGTGCATCAGTTGCGCGGAATAGGCGTGCGGTTCGCCACCGCTGCGCTGGCGGTAAAAACCACCGATGGGCAAAGTCGCAATGGCTTTGTCGAAGGCGGCTTCGTGACGCTCGGACGCGTTCTGATACAGCGAGACATAGCCTTCGCCCGAAATCTTGGCGGGCATGCCGGGGAAAAGATCGTTGACGAGCGCACGCGAGAGGCCAACCGCTTCGAAATTATAGCCACCGCGATAGCTGGAGATCACGGCGATGCCCATTTTCGACATGATCTTGAGCAGGCCGTCGCCGATGGCCGTCTTGTGCTTCCGGATGCACTGGTCGAGGCTCATATCGCCGAACAACCCGCGCGATTGACGGTCGGCAATGGCGGCTTCGGACAGATAGGCGTTGACGGTGGTCGCGCCGATGCCGATCAGCACAGCGTAATAATGCGTGTCGAGGCATTCGGCGGCGCGGACGTTGACGCTGGCGTAGGAACGCAGCCCCTTGCGCACGAGATGCGTGTGGACGGCAGCAGCGGCGAGAACCATCGGGATGGCAACGCGGCTTTCGCTGACATGCTCGTCGCTCAGAAACAGTTCGCTGCGCCCTTCGCGGATTGCCTGTTCGGCCTCGGCACGGACGGCGGCGATAGCAGCGCGCAGACCGTCTGCGCCCGAGCCCATGTCGAACGTACAGTCGATTTCTGCGGCGGCGGCGCCGAAATGCGCTTTCAGGCGATGCCAGTCGGCATTGGTCAACACCGGCGTGTCGAGGACCAGCACACGGTCGCGCCCCGAATCCTGATCGAGAATGTTCGCCAGATTGCCGAAACGCGTCTTGAGCGACATCACCTGCCGTTCGCGCAGACTGTCGATCGGCGGGTTGGTTACCTGACTGAAATTCTGGCGGAAAAAATGGCTGATCAGGCGTGGATTGTCCGAAACGACCGCAAGTGGCGTATCGTCGCCCATGCTGCCGATGGCTTCCTTACCGTCTTCGACCATCGGCGAGAGGATCAGTTCCATGTCCTCCATCGTCTGCCCTGCCGCGACTTGGCGACGGATCAGTTCGGCGCGCGGGAAATAGGCGGGGGTCTCGCCCGCATCGGCCAGGTCTTCG
>JAYUYR010000154.1:0-5601 GCA_043752405.1 Sphingomonas sp.
CAGCTGCGGCCCCGCCATCGTCGCTACCTCGTGGTCGACATTAGCGGTATCGACCATAAATGGCGCAGGCTCGGGCACCAGATAGCCGATCTCGCGCAGGAACGCCTCATATGCCGACTGCTCGAAAGGATTGACTTTGTGCCACTCATCGATCTGTGCCTGAAGTTTGTCGCGCTTAGCCAGCAACACGCGGTTGACCGGCGCAAAGCGCGTCAGGATGGCTGCCATTCCGTCCCACACTGTCGTTGCGGCAAAGCCGGTTCCCGGCAGCACTTCTTCCTCAACAAATGCAGCGAGAACATCGGCAACCTTCAGGCCCGAACGATCAACATAATTTGACATGCAATGCTCCTGACTGGTCATCGGACCCCGGGGAGGAGGAGTGCCGCGCGTATGGCGTCTAATGTGCCCTTCGACAAGCACCTCATGGGCAGCTAGAGCAACGTGGATGAACACCGCCGAACACACCCTGACCGAACATGCCGCAGCTGCACCAATGCTGCTACAAGTCGAACAATGGGCATCCATCAACAGCGGCACGGGAAATCTTGCCGGCTTGGCACAGGTGGCAACGCTTCTCACTGACGCCTTTTCATCTCTCCCCGGCACGCTCCGCCTGGTAGATCCTGCGCCTGAAGATAGCGTCGCCCCCGACGGCAGCAAGCGACAGACCCAGCGCGGCCAGCACCTTCACCTTTGTGTTCGCCCGCACGCCAACCGCCGCATCCTTCTCACCGGACATATGGACACCGTCTTTCCCGCCGATCACCCTTTCCAGACGCTGCGTGAGATTGAACCCGGCGTTATTAACGGCCCCGGCACGGCCGATATGAAAGGTGGGATCGCGGTCATGCTCGCCGCCCTCCAGGCGTTCGAGACGAGCCCCGACGCTTCGGCACTGGGCTACGACGTCCTCATCAACAGCGACGAGGAAACCGGTTCGACATCGTCCGCCGCGCTCATCGCGACCCTCGCGCAGGGCAAGCTGGCAGCCCTCACATACGAACCCGCTGCCCTACCCGATGGCACCCTCGCTGGTGCCCGCCCCGGCAGCGGTAACTTCAGCTTTATCGTCACTGGGCGGTCAGCGCACGCGGGCCGCAATCCCGAAGACGGCCGCAACGCGCTCGTCGCGGCCGCCGCCCTCACACTTGAATTGGCGTCGCTGAAAGGGGCAGGCCTGTCGGTGAATCCGGCCAAGATCGACGGCGGTGGTCCGAACAATGTCGTCCCTGATCATGCTGTCCTCCGCGTCAATCTCCGCCCCGCGACGCCTGATCTCGAAGCCCAGGCCAAAGCCGCAATCAATCGGATTGTAACCAGCATCGCCACCGCCCATGACGTCCAGATTCACACGCACGGGGGCTTCGGTCGACCGCCAAAACCAATGGATGCAAAAGCCGAAGCACTCTTTACGCTGGTCAAGATGTGCGGTGCCGATCTCGGCCAAAGCATCGGATGGAAAGCCTCGGGCGGCGTCTGTGACGGCAATAACATTGCCGCCTGCGGCGTCCCGGTTGTCGATACAATGGGCGTGCGCGGGGGTGCCATTCATTCGTCAAAAGAGTATCTGATCGTCGAATCCCTTGCGGAGCGGGCGATGCTGTCAGCACTGACTCTGCACCGCATTGCAACCGGAGCTTTCACGGCATGACATTCCGCCTCCGCGCCGCGCGCGCGTCCGATCTCGGTTCTCTTTACGAGATGGCGAAATTGACCGGCGGAGGCTTTACCAACTTGCCGCCTGACAAGCCAAACCTGAAAGCCAAACTCGAACGCGCCGAGGCATCATTTGCGCGTGCCGACGACGCACTTGAAAACGACCTGATTGTCCTGATGCTCGAAAGCATCAGCGACCCGCACGTTCGTGGCACATGCCAGATCTACAGCAAGATCGGTCAGACTGCGCCTTTTTACAGCTATCGCATTGGTACTTTGACGCAAACCTCTTCCGAGCTCAACCGCACGTTCCGCGCCGAAATGCTGTCGCTCTCTACCGACTTTGAGGGCGCAAGCGAAGTCGGCGGCCTGTTCCTTCACCCCAACGAACGCGCCGGCGGCCTTGGGATGCTGCTCGCGCGCAGTCGCTATCTCTATATCCGCGCGCACCGCCCCCGCTTTGCCGAGCGTATCTTTGCCGAGCTGCGCGGCGTGTTCGACGAGGGTGGAGGGTCGCCCTTCTGGGACGGACTTGCGGGGAAATTCTTCGGGATGACCTTCCCCGAGGCTGACGCCTTCAATGCCGTCAATGGCTTTCAGTTCATTGCCGACCTGATGCCCAAGCACCCGATCTACACCGCATTGCTCCCTGAAAGCGCGCGCGCCGTCATGGGCCTGCCGCACCCCAGCGGCCGCGCGGCGATGCGGATGCTCGAGAATGAAGGCTTCGTCCACGACCATTATATCGACATTTTCGATGGCGGCCCCACGATGCACTCGCGCACCGATCATGTGAAGACCATCGCCAAATCACGCGATGTCGAGATCAGGACGGTCGCGGGAAACACCGCGGCCCGGGCCATCACTGCTTGTGGGCAACGCGCTGAATTCCGTGCCGCATGGGCATGTGTCACCGACGACGGCGTTATCGATCCTGAAGGCGCAAAGGCGCTGTCGATCGAACCAGGCCAGATCGTTCAGGTCGCGCCACTATGAGTCTTGTCGAGATCAACTTCGACGGCATCGTCGGTCCGAGCCATAATTATGCCGGCCTCAGCCTAGGCAATCTCGCGTCAGCCAAAAACGCTGGTGACGCATCCCATCCGCGCTCGGCGGCGCTGCAAGGGGTCGAAAAGATGCGTGCTAATGTCCGACTCGGCCTCGCACAAGGCATCTTCGTGCCGCACGATCGCCCAAACCGAACGTGGCTAAACGAATTGGCGACCAACCCCGAAGACGCCGACCCCGGCCTGCTCGCCTGCGCTCTGTCGGCCTCGTCGATGTGGGCCGCCAACGCCGCCACTGTAACCCCTGCCCCCGATGCGACCGACGGCAAATGCCATCTGACCGTTGCCAATCTGATGACGATGCCGCACCGCAGCCACGAATGGCGCGGCACATTGCGGCAGTTGCAAACGGTCTTCGCCAATGATGCCTTTCGGGTCCATTCGCTCGTGCAACCGCCGTTTGGCGACGAAGGCGCAGCCAATCACATGCGTCTGTGTCCTGATCATGCGAGCGCGGGAGTCGAGATCTTCGTTTACGGAGTCGCCGGTGGCCCCTTTCCCGCGCGCCAGCATGTCCAATCCTCCAAAGCCGTTGCGCGCCGCCACGGCATCAAGGATGCTTTGTTCGTTCAGCAATCTACCGAAGCAATTACTGCGGGCGCGTTCCACAACGATGTGGTTGCCGTCGCCAATGAACGCGTCCTTTTTGCGCACGAATACGCGTTCGAAAACAAGGACCGGTTCTACGCCGATCTCCGCGCGCGGTTTCCCGACGTCGAAATTGTCGAAGTTCCCGCATCGGCGGTTTCGCTAGCGGACGCCATACAGAGTTACCTGTTCAATGCCCAGCTCGTAACACTTCCCGAGGGCGGGATGGCGCTTATCTTACCAACCGAAGCACATGATCACCCGCGTGTCCGCGCCTGGCTCGACCAGCACATTACGGGTAACGGTCCGATCCGAAGACTAGTCTCCGTTGATGTCCGCGAATCGATGGCCAATGGCGGCGGCCCCGCGTGTCTGCGTCTGCGTGTTGTTGCCGATCCGGCCACTGTTGATCGCCGTTTCATGGTCGATGAAGCCAAGTTAAACCGCATCGCGCAGGTAATCGCACAGTATTGGCCCGCAACCATCGTACCGGGCGATCTTTGCAGCTCAAAGCTATGGACAGAAATCGCGGTAGGTCGTCATGCTCTGTTGGATATGCTCGAAATTACCGAACTGTCGGATTAACTAACAGTTTACCTTGTTCTTTAAGGTCTTTTGACGGATTTCCGCCGCTGGCCCGGTCCTTGCGTAACCCAATACATGTGGGAAAAAATCGGCCGCTTGTTCGTTATCAAGACCAAATGGGAAGCCTATCTCATCATCTATGCACTCGCGACGGGCGCAATGGAGCGTGGCAAGACCTATCTTGACGCCTATCCGGGTTTTGGCGGTTGGCTGCTGTTTGCGGCATGCAGCGGTGCTGTTTTTATGGCAGGCGCAAAAATGCTTGACGCAATACGAATGACCAATGAGGCCGCAGTGAAAAATCAATGACCAAAACGGGCCCCTCGTTACGAAGAGGCCCGCCGTGTAGCCCGCCGCTACTTAACCAGCAGCCGTCAGGTAATCGGTCAATTTGCTAAGGCTAACGCCCTTGCTTTTGTCCTTGTCGGCATTTGCAAACGCGGTCTTCAGCCACGCTGTTTTGTCAGCAGGCTTCATTGCCTTATCGCCGGACTTTTCTTTAAGCGCTGTCATCCACGTATCGAATTCAACGCGGGCGAGTGCTCCATTGCCATCCTTGTCATACGTTGGAAATTCCGATGCGATGATGGCTTTGGGATCCGAAGCAGGTGCGGGGACCGCCGCATCCTGTGCAGGCGCAGACGACGCGGGCATCTCAGCATCCGCAGGCGGCGTTGCCAATGGAGCGACTGGCCCCGTGGTCTGTGCCAATGCCGGGGTCGCCAGCGCCATCGCGCTGGCTGCGATCAGAAGGGCTTTCATCGGTAAATCTCCATTTGGGTAAGCTGAAACGCGCGGCCTCATGTGCCGCTAAAAAATTAAACGGTCGGAAATCATGTACGTTGCTCACTTGACCGCGTTGTCGGGTCGGTTTGTCCCTGCTAACCGCTGCTGCCATGATCGAACGCTACTCTCGACCCGACCTGGTTGCCCTCTGGTCAGCAGAATCCCGTTTCCGCATCTGGTTTGAGATCGAGGCCCATGCGCTCGACGCCATGGCCGATCTGGGAGTCGTGCCGAAAAGTGCTGCCAAAGCAGTTCAGGACTGGTGGGCAACCAATCCGGTCATCGATGTCGCTGCGATTGATGCAATTGAAGCCGTTACGAAGCATGATGTCATCGCCTTTCTGACATGGGTTGCCGAGCATGTCGGAGACGAAGCCCGTTTCCTGCATCAGGGCATGACAAGTTCGGACGTTCTCGACACCGCGCTAGCCGTACAGCTGACGCGAGCCGCCGATATGCTGATAACCGACATCGATGCCCTGCTCGACGTGATCAAACGCCGCGCCTTCGAGCACAAGATGACGCCGACAATCGGGCGCAGCCACGGCATCCACGCCGAGCCGGTTACTTTCGGACTTAAGCTGGCCCAAGCCTATGCCGAATTCGCCCGCAACCGAGAGCGTTTGGTTGCCGCGCGTGCCGACATCGCGACTTGTGCAATTTCGGGCGCGGTGGGGACTTTCGCAAACATCGATCCGCGTGTCGAAGCGCACGTCGCCGCAAAGATGGGACTGACTGTTGAACCCGTGTCAACACAGGTGATACCGCGTGATCGTCACGCGATGTTTTTTGCGACGCTTGGCGTGATTGCAGGATCTATCGAACGCCTGGCAACCGAAATTCGCCATTTGCAGCGCACCGAGGTTCTTGAAGCCGAAGAATATTTCGCGCCAGGCCAAAAAGGCTCGTCGGCAAT
>JAYUYR010000155.1:0-5576 GCA_043752405.1 Sphingomonas sp.
TCATCGCCACCAGTGACGACAGTGGTTACGAGGCTGCCGCCATCCTGAGCAAAGCGGGTGCAGAAATAGTCGGCATCGTCGATGCGCGCGAAAAGGGCCCGTCGGATCCACGGATGGCGGACGGCCTGCCGATCCTTGCCGGGGCGGTGGTCAAGGCGGCCTTAGGGCGAAAGTATGTGCGCGGCGCCGAGATCGTGCAGGGTGGTCAGCGGCGCTCGCTCGCTTGCGACACGATCCTTATGGCGGGGGGGTGGCAGCCAGCGGTCCATCTCCATACTCATATCGGCGGCAAGTTGGCGTTCGACGCCGAGTTGTCCTGCTTCGTCCCGGTGCTGATAGACGGCGGCCCGGTCTCGGTCGGCGCTTGCGCCGGCGAATATCGACTGGCGCAGTGCATTGCTGCCGGCGAACTGGCGGGCGCCGAACAAGCCATGGCACTCGGTTTTGCCGTAGCCGCAACCCCTACGCCGACCGAACAGGCTGACCGCCAGACCCCGCGCCGACCGGTGCCGCCCCAGCCGGGCACTGCCTTCGTTGACTATCAGCACGACGTAAAGCTTGGCGACCTGGACCTCGCGATCCGTGAGGGCTTCGTCTCTGTCGAGCATCTCAAGCGCTACACGACCACGGGCATGGCAACCGACCAAGGGAAGCTGTCCAACCTCAATGCGCTCGACCGCCTCGCGATGAAACTCGACTGCAACCCGGGGGCTGTCGGAACGACGACCTTCCGCCCACCCTATACGCCCGTCACGCTCGGCGCGCTCGCCGCGCACGATCGCGGCCGCTTTACCGATCCGGTGCGGGTCACACCGATGCATGGCTGGCATACCGCGCGTGGCGCGGTTTTCGAGGATGTCGGTCAGCGGAAGCGCCCGCTCTACTATCCGCATGGCAACGAGCCGATGCACGCTGCGGTCGATCGCGAGTGTCGCGCTGTTCGTGGTGCGGTTGGCATGCTCGACGGCTCGACGCTTGGCAAGATCGATATACAGGGTCCCGACGCCGCAGCGTTTCTTAATCTCGTGTACACCAATGCCTGGTCGAAGCTTGAGGTTGGCCGCTGTCGCTACGGAGTCATGTGCCGCGAGGACGGCATGGTGTTCGATGACGGCGTCACCGCTCGTCTCGCCGAGCATCGCTATCTGATGACCACGACCAGCGGAAATGCCGCGCGAGTATTCGATCATCTTGAGGATTATCTTCAGACCGAATGGCCGCATCTCAAGCTATGGCTGACATCCGTTACCGATCATTGGGCGGTCACGGTAGTGACCGGGCCGCGTGCGCGCGATGTTCTTGCTCGGGTGGTAACCGAGTGCGATCTCTCTAACGAAGCGTTCTCTCACCTCTCGGTGCGTGAGGCGCGCCTTGCCGGAATCCGCGCGCGGCTGTTTCGCATCAGTTTTAGCGGCGAGCTGGCGTTCGAAGTGCATGTCGCAGCCCACGATGGGCTAGCCGCGTGGGAGGCAATCGCAGCAGCCGGCGAGCCGTTCGGCATCATGCCCTACGGTACCGAAGCGCTGCATGTGCTTCGCGCCGAAAAGGGGTTTATCATCATCGGCCAGGAGACCGATGGCTCAGTATCTCCAACCGACCTCGGGCTCGGCTGGGCGGTGTCGAAGGCCAAACCAGACTTTATCGGGAAGCGTTCGCTTGCCCGCCCCGACATGCTGCGCGACGATCGCAAGCAATTGGTCGGGCTGCGCCCAATCGACGGAACGACGCTGATCGAGGAAGGCGCGCAGTTGATTGAGTGCGACGCGTCGCTTGTGTGCCCGGTTCCGATGCGGGGCTACGTCACGTCAAGTTATCGGAGCGAGGCCGTCGGAGGACCGGTCGCGCTCGCCTTGGTCGAGCGCGGACGCGCACGCCATGGCGACGAGATAATCGCCAGCTTTGGCGATCACCGCACACCCTGCCGCATCGTCGAGCCGATGTTCTACGATCCCTCGGGAGTGCGGATGAATGGCTGAGCACCGCCTGGCCGTCGATGTCGCGAAGGTTTCTCCGCCGGCGATGATCAATCTACGGGTTGCTGGCGGAAACGCTACTGGCCTGCACGAGATTGCTGACTTCCTTGGGATCGACGATTTGCCGGAAACCAACCGGGTCCGGTCGACCAGCGAGTGGCTTGTGGTTGGCCTCGGTCCGGACGAATGGTTGCTGATGGCAGAGGGCAAGGGTGCGGGCGAAGGCGCAGCTTTTGAAGAAATGCTGCGCAGCAATTTAGCTAGCCCCGCGATTTCCATTTGTGATGTGTCGGCCGCGCGCGGTCTCGTTCGACTGTCCGGCATCGCCATTTGGACGTTGCTTTCAAAGGGCTGCTCCATCCCGCGCCAAGCGCTAGAGCCATACCGCTGCGCGCAGACGCTTGTTGCTCATCTGCCGACACTGATCATGTCCGGTGCCGCACAATGGATTGACCTTTATCCGCGAACCTCAGCTGCTGACTATCTGCTCGATTGGTTGGTGCGGGCAGCGGCATGTGGTGATAATTGATCGCTGGCGTCCTTGGCTTGCCACCGCAAAGTACCGAAACGGGATATAAACACCGCAGGTAGCGCTCCTAAATTCTCACGTCCCCCATCCCGATGAAGAAGTTTCGCCGGTCGGCTTGCAATGCACTGGGCGCCAAGCACCCTAGTTCGTCCAGCTCGGTCCGAAGCGCGATCGACAAGCGCTTGATTGCTTCGGCAGGATCACGGTGGGCGCCGCCTTTGGGTTCATAGACAATGCGATGAATAACGCCGAGGCGCAGCAGGTCCGTAGCCGTGATTTTCATCGCCTCCGCCGCTTCCGGTCCGCGGTCAGCTCCGCGCCACAGGATCGATGCACAGCCTTCGGGCGAGATGACGGAATAAATGGCGTGCTCAAGCATCAAGACGCGGTTCGCTGCGGAAAGTGCAACGGCGCCGCCCGAACCCCCTTCACCAACGATGACCGCGATGAGCGGCACGCCGAGCGAGAGGCATTTTTCGGTACTGCGCGCGATCGCTTCAGCCTGGCCGCGCGCTTCTGCGTCGATGCCGGGAAACGCACCAGGCGTGTCGACCAACGTGATCACCGGTAGCCTGAAGCGGTCAGCGAGGTCCATCAGCCGCATCGCTTTGCGATATCCCTCAGGCCGCGCCATGCCAAAATTGTGGTGGAGACGTGACGCCGTGTTCTCGCCCTTGGCATGGCCGATGACAACGACCGGCTGCCCTTCGAAACGCGCGAAACCGCCAAGGATTGCCTTGTCATCACCAAATGCACGATCGCCCGCCAACGGCATGAAATGCTCGAACAGGCCGTGCACGAACTGTTGGAAGTGCGGGCGGTCGGGATGCCGAGCAACTTGCGTGCGCTGCCATGGCGTCAGCCGCGCATAGAGATCAACGAGCAGACGCTGCGCCCGCTCGTCGAGCATTGCGGCCTCATCCTCATTTTCCTGCGCGTCGCGCAGCGCGGCGGCTCTGGCGGCAAGGACTTCAATCGGCTTTTCAAATGACAGATAATGCATCACACGGTCATCGACATGCCGCGATAAATGCGAGCGCGATATCGCGAATCCTCGGCGTCAGGCAGTGGCGCTCCAAGCAGCAGCACGGCTCGCGCAAAGCGTTTCACCTCTTCCAGATGCTCGTCGAGATCACGCGGCTCTTCGGACTGAACGCGTCGTGTCAGGTTGATCTGGTTGACAGGCACGTCGTGCACGAGCCGCTCATTTTCGACGGCCAGCGTCGCGGTGAAAGAATGGAGCGTGGTCTTGATGAAATTGGCGAGCGCAAAGGCGGGGCTCTTGTCGCCCATCGGCACGTCGGGCGAGGCAAGCACCAGCTGACAATCGTCATATAGCGAAGCCTTGCGTGCAACGCGAAAATGATTTGTCAGGTTTTGAGCGACAACTGTCCGAAATTCGTCGGGAGTGAGGGGATCGTCGAGCCCGAACAATTTTTGCGGCAGTTCTTCGAAAGGCGTCGATAAGATCGTCGTCGGACGTCCCCATTTCGATAGCGCCTGATCCATCGCCCCTTCCACCGCATCGCCGCAGACGATCGATTGCAGCGCATCGGCAGGCACGTCTTCCAGCGCAGATTTCACGGCTTCAAACCCTTCGGCGGTCCGCGTGATCAGGACCACGCGCGCAACATGGCATTCATCGACCAAAGCGCGCGCGGTCTCGGCAACATAATCCACAAGATGTTCGCCGATGATCCACACGGTCTTGCCCCGCATCTGATCGAGCCGTTCCTGTTTCGGGCTGCCGAATAGTTCCCGCTCAGTCATCGAGCGTTCGACTGACAGTCCTCCCGAAGGCATAAAAGTTTCGCCCGAAGCAGCGCGGTCGGCGAGGAAGAACACTGTTGCCTGCGCGACATCATCCTCGGTCGGCATTTTGCCGAGGTGAAGCTTGGAGAGCACGCCGCTACCGACCTTCTGCGCCTCGATCGCGATCATGTCGGCGGGAAGGAAGGGCACGTCTTCGGGCGGTTTGCGGAGCAGCCAGCCGCCGTTTGCGTCAACCGTGTCGGGACGGTCGGCCCAGCCCGGCGCATCGAGGAAATAGCCGCCCTGCCGCAGCCGTGAGACTAGTGCTGCGGCGATCGGTGCGGTCAGCAGATATTGGTCCCAGGTGCAGACGCCGTCGCCTTCGCGCGCGCAAGCCAGTGCCACTTCGCGTATTTCGCGCGGATTGTTGGTATCGTGCGACATCCTGATCGTGTCGTTGCGCGCAAGCCGCGTCAGCAGTGCCTCGACCCGGACACCGCGACGCAGCGCCTTTACGGCGGCGGCATGGACAGCGTTGAGCCGCTTGTTCTCCAGGATCAACTTGCCGCGCCGTTCGAACAAGCCGGGCTTGCCGCCGGTCCCCGCCAATCGGTCACCATCGACTGGCCCCGGCGCGATCGCGTTGAACTGCACTTCGGGGCCCAGATAGCGCGCCATCGATTCGACCATCGCGCGCTGGCCCGATTTAGACACCGCATAGTCGGCGCGATTGGGGTAGGCGACGGCAAGATATTTCTCTCCGCCGAAATAGGACGAGACGTTCAGCACATAGCCCGACCCTTGCGCTTTCATCAGCGGGACGACCTGATGCATCAGATAGTAGTTCGAGATCAGATTGGCATCGAGCGTGTAATTCCAGGCATCGACGCTCATGTCGACGACCATGTCCTCGGCGCCCGCGACCCCTGCATTGTTGATCAGATAATCGATCCGCCCGAACGCCTTCAGCGTCGCATCGACGGCCCCTTTCAGCGATTCAAATTTGCTGACATCGACATTGGCGAGCGTTTGAACGCGCCGCTCGACCCCGGCGAAACCGATGTCCTCCAGCTCGCTGACAATGCGCGCGCGGGCCACCGCCAGTTCGCTTTCACGCCGCGCCACCATCATCACCTTGGCACCGGCAAGCGCGAGCAGCCGGGCGACTTGCCCGCCGATCCCCGCCGATCCGCCGGTGATCAGCGCGACTTTGCCGAGATGTAGCCCGGTGATATTTTCGCTGAAACCCGGCATCGCTTTGCGCGATCCAGTGGCCTCGCCGATGCTTGCCGGAACATATAGAGTGACCTCGCGGATTTTGC
>JAYUYR010000156.1:0-5500 GCA_043752405.1 Sphingomonas sp.
CAGTCAACGGTTCGGTATCGCCCAGATAGCGCCGCCCGATTTCAAACAGGCGGATGCTGTCCGCCCCGCGATACGCATTGCGCGCTGCCGCCGAAAGCAGACCGGGTAGCAGCGAGGGCCGCATGACTTTCAGGTCTTCGGAAATCGGATTGCTCAGCGTCCATGCCCCGCCACCAAGTGCCGCAGCTTCGGCGTCGCTCAGGAAACTCCAGGTGATCGCTTCGTTCAGCCCGCGCGCGGCGGCACTGCGGCGGACCTTGCGCTCGACTTTCTGGATAGGTGTTGTGGTTGGTTTCGCGACGCCGTCTGCACGCTCAAGCGGTGTCGAGATGACATGATCGAGGCCGGTGATGCGCACCACTTCCTCGACAATATCCGCCGGACCATCGACGTCACGCCGCCAGCTTGGCACGGTGACCGACCATTCGCCCGAAATAGCAAAGCCCAGTCGTTCGAGGATTGCCTGTTGCGCGTGCGGGGCCACATCGATGCCGCCGAGGCGCAGGCACAGCGTCGGGTCATAAGCGACGGCCTTGGCGGCAACGGGTGGCGTGCCTGCGCGGATGACTTCGGATGCTTCGCCGCCGCAGATCGACAGAATCATGCCCGTCAAAATCTCGATGGCCTCGTCCAGAAAGGCGGGATCGACCCCGCGTTCGAAGCGTGCACGCGCATCCGACGTCAGCGCCAGGGCTTGCCCGGTCCTCGCAATCCGCTCGGGATCGAAATAGGCGACTTCGAGCAGGACATCGGTCGTCGTGTCGGCCACACCCGAATGCTCGCCGCCCATGATCCCGCCGATGTCATGCGCGCCATTGTCATCGGCAATGACGGTCATGGCACTCGTGAGGGTGTATTCCTTGCCGTTGAGCGCAGTGATGGTCTCGCCATCGCGCGCCCGCCGCGCGACGACCGCGCCCGACAGCGTTGTCAGGTCATAGGCATGGCTCGGCCGCCCGAGATCAAACATGACATAGTTGGTAATGTCGACCAGCGCCGAAATCGGTCGCTGTCCGATGGCCTTCAGGCGGCGCTGCATCCAGTCGGGCGACGCGCCATTCGTGACACCGCGAATGACGCGACCATAGAAGGCGGGGCAGCCTTCGGGATCGTCGGTTCTTATCTCTACCGTTCGCCCTGAGCTTGTCGAAGGGCTGTTCTTCTTTTGAATGTTGCCGGAAGGAAAGGGCAGGGCTTCGACAGGCTCAGCCCGAACGGCATTTTTTACAGGCTTCAGCGTCCCGATCCCTGCCGCCGCCAGATCGCGGGCGATGCCGCGCACGCCCATGCAATCCTGCCGATTGGGGGTAATCGCGACGTCGAACGCCGCGTCGTCAAGTCCCGCCCAGCTTGCATAAACCGCACCCACCGGCGCATCGGCGGGCAGTTCGATGATGCCGTCATGATCGTCGCCGATTTCGAGCTCGCGTGTCGAACACATCATGCCATTGGATTCGACGCCGCGGATTGCAGCGACTTTGAGGATCATACCGTTGGACGGGACGACCGCGCCAGGCGCACCGAACACGCCGACCAAACCGCTGCGCGCATTGGGTGCACCACAGACAACCTGCAGCGGGCCGTCGCCCGCATCGACGCTCAGCACCTGCAACTTGTCCGCCTGCGGATGAGGGTTCGCGCTTAGCACTCTGGCGATGCGGAATGCGGCCAGTTTCTCGGCGGCGTTCTCGATGCCTTCGACCTCAAGGCCGATCGCGTTGAGCTTTTCGGCAATCGCATCGACGCCCGCGTCGGTGTCGAGATGTTCCTTGAGCCATGAGAGGGTGAACTTCACGGTGACACTCCCCCGCTCAATGTGGGCACGTCGAGCGCGCCGAAGCCGTAATGGCGCAGCCAGCGCAAATCGCCATCGAAGAAGGGCCGCAAATCGTCCATTCCATATTTGAGCATCGCCAGCCGGTCGATGCCGGTGCCGAACGCAAACCCCTGCCACACATCGGGATCAAGCCCGCAGGCTTCGATGACGCGCCGGTGGACCATGCCCGACCCAAGCACTTCCATCCAGCCTTCCGACCCGCCGATGACGCGCTTGCCGTTCTGCATCGTGTAGCCGACATCGACTTCGACCGAGGGTTCGGTGAACGGGAAATAGCTGGGGCGGAGGCGCAGTGTCACATCGTCGCGCTCGAAGAACGCTTTGAGAAATGTCTCGAGGGTCCATTTCAGGTGGCCAAGGTGAATGCCCTTGTCGATCACCAGCCCTTCGATCTGGTGGAACATCGGCGTGTGCGTCGCGTCGCTGTCCGACCGGTAAACGCGGCCGGGCGCAATGATGCGGATCGGCGGTTCCTGTGACGTCATGGTGCGGATTTGAACGGGACTAGTGTGTGTTCTCAGCAGCTTACCGTCAGGAAAGTAAAAGGTGTCATGCATCGCCCGCGCCGGATGCGACTCCGGAATGTTGAGCGCGGTAAAATTATGCCAGTCATCCTCGATCTCGGGACCGGACGCGACTGCGAAGCCCATATCGGCGAAAATTTCGGAAAGCTCATCGAGCACCTGGCTCACCGGATGCACTGAGCCGCGCGGTGTTTCGGGAGCCGGTAGCGTCATGTCGAACCGCTCGGTCGCAAGCCGCGCATCGAGCACGGCTGCTTCGAGCGCTGCCTTGCGCTCGGCAAGTGCGCCCGACACGGCCTCGCGCAGTCCATTGATCCGCGGCCCTTCGACCTGCCGCTGCTCAGCTGTCATTCCGCCCAATGTCTTCAGTAGCGCGGACACACTTCCTGCTTTGCCCAACGCAGCAATGCGCACAGCCTCCAGCGCATCGAGCGTGTGGGCAGCGCCGATGGTGGTCAGCAGTTCGGTTTGCAGCGTTTCGATGGTCATGACGGGAACCTGATAAGCAAATGGGCGCAAGCGGCAACCCGCTCGGGCCCATTTAATCTAAAGGCCAGCTACGCCGCTTGAGGCAGCGCCCCCTTCGGCGTGGGCATGTTAGTGCTAAACACGACGGCCCGGCGCCGCGCTTCTGAGTGTCTTGCGCGAAAGTGCCTTTGCCTTGTCGACCACCGACCGCGTCTTTACTTGCGACAGAACCGAGTTGTCGGCATATTTTCCTGCCAGGTCGTGAAAACTATATGTGCCGCCCGTGCGCTTCGTCATGATGAACTGATTATAGGGCAATGCAAAAAGTTCGGCACCCACGGCTTCGGCGAAATAAGTGACGAACGGAAAAACCATCGTCGGTTCAAATTTCCTGTCATGCTGCCAAATCGTCGGCAAGAAGTCATCGCCGGCCAGAAAGCCGCCATCGCCAAGTCGAGCGTAAACATTGATCAGGTCGATTGCGATCCCGCGCAGGGTATGGTCGCCGTCCACATAGGCAAAATCGATATTTTCCGGTATCTGACTTGCGACTTCGATTGTCGTGCCGCGCAGAAATGTGCAGCGATTGGCATGTGCGCCGACGTTCGCCTGCGCCTCCTGAAAAACGGCGTCGAACGTGCCGTCATCGACGTTCCATGACTCAAGATTACGCCATGGATCGACGAGGTAATAGTGCTCGATCGAGGGGCAACCGTTCAGAATTCGCCGGGCGAATTCACCCTTCCAGACGCCGATTTCGGCCATCGAGCGAATGTTCAGGCCGGAAATAATGTTGAGCCAAAGTGTCTCCCGGTCTCCGGCCGTTTTCGTCGCATTCTCAATGAACGGCTTGGAAAGCACAATCTATCTCCGGCAGATTAGGATCGACAGCGCAAGCCGCTGTCGATCCATGATCCGCTAGGCACATTATGCTACACAACTGAGACTCTGTGTTCTTGCGTAACGTTTACGCTGCAACCGGTAGGGCCGCCTTCGCCTGCGCGATAATGGTGCTGAACACGGCGCCTTCGTTCATCGCCATGTCGGCGAGGACTTTGCGGTCGAGTTCGACGCCCGCGAGCTTCAAGCCGTGCATGAACTGGCCGTAATTCAGCCCTTCCATGCGGACCGCGGCGTTGATGCGCTGAATCCATAGTGCACGGAAGTTGCGCTTTTTGACCTTGCGATCGCGATACGCATATTGGCCGGCCTTTTCGACCGCCTGCCGTGCCACACGAATGGTGTTCTTGCGACGGCCATAATAGCCCTTCGCTTGTTCGAGGATTTTCTTGTGCTTTGCGCGCGTCGTAACGCCGCGCTTTACCCGTGCCATGTGCCTCTACTCCTTATTTCAGGCCGTAGGGAGCCCAGGACTTCACCGTCGAGGTGTCGGCCTTGGACAGCACCGAAGTGCCCCGGTTCTGGCGGATATATTTTGCGGTGTGATGCGTCAGGCGGTGGCGCTTTCCAGCGACTCCGTGCTTCAGCTTACCACTGGCGGTCAGCGTGAAGCGCTTCTTCACACCGCTCTTGGTCTTCAGTTTGGGCATTTTCGTCCTTTCGAATGACGTCCCTGAAGTCGCCTTGGCAGCCCTTTCAGCCAGGCGATTCGTAGCGGGTCGTGCTTTGAAGTGGCGGCAGCTAGTCGGAAGCTTGCGAAAATGCAAGCGCTTCAAGCACATCTTCAAGCCGCGCCGGGTCGCCAAGCGCAATGACATCGCCCGCGCTATCGGCTTTGAGCGGCTCGCCTGCCCAATCGCACATCATGCCGCCCGCCCCTTCGACGACGGGCACGAGCGCGGCGAAGTCGTGCAGCTTCAGTCCCGCTTCGACGACCAGATCGACATGGCCCGACGCGATCAGGCCATAGTTATAACAATCGCCGCCATAAATGAGGCGGCGGCGCGCGACTTTGCTGGCGAGCGACAGGAACGGCCCCGCTTGGTCGTCGCCGAACAAGTGCGGGGACGTGGTGGCAAGCAACGCTTGGTCGAGTGCGGTGCAACGGCGGGTGCGGGCGGGGCCACCATTGAAGGTCGTCGGCTTGCCCGATGCGCCAACCCAGCGTTCCTTCGCAATCGGCTGGTCGATCACGCCGAGCACCGGCCATCCTTCGACCATCAGGGCAATGAGCGTGCCAAAGATCGCTCGCCCCGCGATGAAGCTGGTCGTCCCGTCGATGGGATCGAGCACCCAAACCCGCCCCGTCGTGCCAGGCTTTTCGCCATATTCCTCGCCGATAATCCCGTCGCGCGGATATTCGGCTTCGATGATCCGGCGCATTGCAGCTTCGGCAGCACGGTCGGCTTCGGTGACAGGCGACGCGTCGGTTTTGTCTTCGAGTATATAGGCGCTGCGGAAGAAAGGCCGGATCGCAGCCCCCGCGGCATCGGCAAGGCGGTTGGCGAGGGCGATGTCGGCGGGGGTCATTTCACAAACGGCATAATATAAGGTGCCTCGATCACCATAGGATAAAATCGCCCTGCCAGCATCAACACGATCAGCAGCGCAACCGTCAGCCCCAAAAGCCCGGTAAACCAAAATGTGCACGTGCCCTGCCGACCGGCTCCCAGCAGCCAATAGCCAGCGGCACCAAGATGAATGAACACTGCTGACACCGCCAGAAAATAATAAGGCGCGAAGAAAAATGGCCAGCCCGAAACCTGAAAGC
>JAYUYR010000157.1:0-5443 GCA_043752405.1 Sphingomonas sp.
GGCGATATGTCGGCGAGCTTCACCCACCCCAGCCGCCGCGCCCTGAAATCGACGCGCTCGCTGTCGATCAGCCGCCCATTGCGGTCATAAAGCCATGACTCGGACGGATGCCACGCCGCAACCACCCGCGCATGACTAGGCAGCAGCGGCGGGAAGGTGGCAATATAAAGTGCCGCCAGCAGCGCGAGCGGGACGAGCGCGAGCCACCGGCATCGCATCACATCCGCACCTCGATCCCCCTGTTCGGCAGCGCCGCGCGAATGTCGGGGGAATACATGGCTTCGACACGGGTGGGAGGCAGGGTAAATCGGCCGGTGCCGTTCAGGCGCACCGCATAGCTGACCGTGAACCGACCCGCCGGAACCCAGGCGAAATAGCCGCGCCATGCATCGCGACCGCGCTCGACATAGGCCGGTTGTGTTCCCTCGCCGCCGCCCGTTGCCGCAGCGATGATGCCCGATTGCCCGCCGAGGTCGCCGATGATCGTGGCACCCGGCGGCACCGGATCGCTGACCACGACCCAGTTGCGTTCGGCAGTCGCATCGACGCTGATCATGATTTTGATCACATCGCCGCGCGTCAGCCAGCCCTTGTTCTTTTGCGAAACGATGCTGACCGATTTCTCCATTTTATAGCCCGCGAACAATGCCTGCGTCAGCGGCACGGCGGCGGAGACCGAAACCGCGGCCCACGGCCCTGCCCCGCCCGCCTGGGCCAGCCTCAACGGTGCCTGAACCAGCGGCAACCGCAACGGCCCCGCCCCGCTTGCCATCGGCCAGATTTGGCTCCGGCTGACTGTGCCAAGTGTCGCCGTGGTGGTGCCGGTGATTGCAGTCGCCGGATAAAGCGCGGCAAAGCGCCGTGCGACGATGCTGCCCCACGCGTTCGCTGGCGTCGTGTCCCAATGCCCGCGACGTTGACGCAAGGCCACGCCGACCATCAATTTCGGCCCCTCGTCGCTCCAATTGGGCCGCCCGAGGATCGCGCCCAAGGCACGGATGGCCGATTCATCGCCGCCCACCATCATCCACCACGGCGCGGTTGCGGCGTCGGTCAGATCGACCCGCGACCCTTCGTAAACAATTCGTTTGCGCAGCGTCGCTTCGGCAAGAGCGCGTAGGTTGGGGGCATTCGACAGGCCCGGGGTCCGGTCGATCGCGACCATCCAGTCGGCCAGTGTCACCGTCGGCATGTCGGCAGGGGCAATGTCTATGGCCCCGACCAAAGCCGCACTCGACGCCCCATTGCGTGCCAAAGCCGCCAGCGCCGCGACTTTCAGCAGCCGCTGGTCGGTCGGGCCGTATCCGTCGCGTTTAAGGCGACCTTCGACCACGGCTTTCATTGCTTCGATCATCTTAGCTTTGGCCGTGGCGGGCACGGGAAACCCGGCTTCGGCGGTCATCGACAGCGTGTAGGCTGTAAGCGCTTCGGACCCCTGCATCCGTTCAACAGGGAAGTAACGCAGCAAACCGTCGCCATCCAGATAAGTCGGAATTGCCCCCGCTAGCGCACCCCACGCGCCTGGATCGCCCAGCACCACTGCACGGCTCAACTGCTGTTCAAAACAATTATAGGGGTAGGCAGTCATATATGCCCGCACCCCGGCAAGCGGCGGCGCAAGACTGTCGGAGAGCTTCACGTCGACATAGCCGCCCGCCAGCGCGCCACCCGGCGGGGCAATGGGGACGGTCGTGCCAATGCCGACGCGCGTCAGCGTGGCCGCCCAGACTTCGACGGGCACCGAAGCGATGACGTCCTGTGCCGCCGACAGCCGGTCGACCTTGCCATCAGATGACTGCGCCTCGACCGTCCATTCGAGACGACCGGCGGTGGCCGGCGCGGGCAGATTCCATGTTACCGGCACCGCACCGCCCGCTGGAATGGTCACCGTCAACGTCTTGCCGACTGCGACCGAAGGGTTGACCTTGACCGTGGCAGTCACTTGCATCGGCTTGTCCGAGCCGTTGCGCAGCGTGAAGCTGGCGCCGTAATAATCGCCGGTGCGGACAAGCGGCGGGAGCGCGGAAAACACCGACAAATCCTGCGCCGTGCGGACGCTGGTATCGCCGGTGCCAAAGAATTGCGCGCCCTGCGTGGCAATGGCGACGAGCTTGAATGCCGAGAGCGATTCGGACAGCGGCACCGCGATGCGCGCATTGCCATTGGCATCAAGCGCGACGCGGCCTTTCCAGAGCAGCACGGGGCGGAAATCGTCGCGCGTTGCCGCCGATTCATCGCCACCGCCACCGCCGGCTTCGACGGCTTTTTTGCCATAATGACGCTTGCCGACGACTTGCGTTTGTCCGGTTGCAGTCAGGACAGAGAGCGGACGTTCGCCCATCACGGCGTCAAGCAGCTTCCAGCTATCATTGGGTTTCAGTTGCAACAGCGCTTCATCGACTGCTGCAAACGCGATTTCGGCCGTCGCTGCCGGTTTGCCGTCGGGTTGTTTCACGTTGATATCGACCTGCGCAGTTTCGCGGACAGCATATTTGGCCTTGTCGGCCTTTACCGTCACGCCAAGGGCGTGCCCTTCCCAGCCGACCTGAATCTTGGCAATGCCGAGGCGGTAGTTGGGTTTCGACAGATCGACGAGCGCGGTCGGTTCGGCCCCCTCACGGCTGAAAAAGGGCAAATGCCAGCGCCGCGCGAAGTCGGCGAGCCATAGTTTAAACCCGCCGATCCGGCCGCGCACCGCCATGACCGAGACGTAGACGTCGGGTGCATAAGCGGCGGGCATCGGCACCGATATCACGGGGTCTTTGCCCGACAGGTTGGTGACGAAGCTCGACAACACGCCTTCACGCTCGACTGTGACCAGTGCAGTGGCAGATCGAAAGGGCATCCGCACTTGCAGCCGCGCGGTCTCGCCAGCCTTGTAGGATTTCGCTTCGGGGATGAGGTCCATTCGGTCGCCATTGTCGCCGCCGAACCACCAGTCATCGTCACCCGCCAGCCACACCGACGTGACCGCGCGCGCAGCATTGCCATTCTCGTCAGCGGTCGTTGCAACGACAGTGACATTGCCCGAAACACCTGCGTTGATCGTGCAGCCCGCCAGTCCCTGCGCGTCGGTCGTCACCGAACAGTCGGGCGCGAGTTTGGTCACTTTTTCCTGATTGTCATAAGCATAAAAGCCGCCGATCAGCCGCCGCCGTGCGGTGATCGTCTCACGGTTATACAGCGTGACCGAGACGCGCTGGCCCTTGCGCACCGTGCCATCGACGCCGATCGCGGCAAATTTCAGGCGCAGATCGCTGTCGCGCATCAGCCAGCCGTCGGTCTTGATGCCAAGGCGGACGGCAGAAGGGTAAAGGAGGATCGACCGGCTCGCGGTCAGCGTTTCGCCGTTGGCGTCCTGATAATCCATCTCGACGGTCATGGCAGTGGTGGCATCGATGGCCTGATTGATTTCGACAGAGGTCTGCGCCGTGCCGTCGCCTTTGAGCGTCACAGGCAGCGTTTGCGACAGGGGGATGGGTTTGTCGGGCGCATTGCCGTCGCCGTCCAAAGGCGTCGTCCCTTCCTTCACCTCGCTGCCGCCGAAGGTCCAGCCGTCCCACCCATCGGGCGCACGGTCACTGGCCGAAAAGGCGGTGCGGATCGCAACGGGAAGGTTTGCCGCGCCGCCCCCCGAAAGGTATCCGACGAACAGGTTGAGTGGCACGACCGTCGGGCGGACCACCGCGTCCTTTGGACCGCTGATCGTGGCGCGCATCGTGGGCAAGCGGAATTCGTCCACGCGCACCGATTGATTGGTGTAGATCGTCCGTTCACCCTGAACTTTGTCGGGGATGACAACAATCAGGTCGTAATCGCCCATCGGCGCACTGGTCGGGGCGGTCCAGCTGCTTTCGGCGACCCCGTCACCGCCGATCTTAAGCGGTTGATCGAATTGGGTTTCCGACCCGCGGTGGCTGAGGCGCAATGTCCCTTCCAGCCCTTCGGCGAATGCAAAGCCGCCGCCGACCGGACGGCGCAAGATATGTTTCATGTTCACCGTTTCGCCGCCGCGCATCAGCGGACGGTCGAAGATGGTGTGAAGAATGTCGTCGGGTGCCGAATAGCCGTAGGGCAAATCGAAATCAGTCGGGCGGATGCCGTCGCCCCATGTCGTCATCGTGAAGCTGAAATCATCGCCGCTGCGCGCCGAGACCATCAGCGGGTGAGTGTCGCTTTCGCATCTGCCGTAGGTTTCGGGTGCGGGAAGGCCCGAGCGGACCATGACACGGCCCTGCGCATCGCTCGTGCTGGTAGCGAGTGTCTTGCCCGTGCAACTGTCGGTAACGCGCACGGCGGCGCCCGCGACGGGCTTGCCGCTATCGAGCGCCGTCACCCACGCGAGCGAGCTTTCGCGGCCCCATTTGAAATGCACCGCCATGTTGGTGACGAGCGCCCCTGCCGCGACAAAGCGCGTCGCCTGCCGCCCGAGCAGGGCGTTGCCGAGAACGGGGCTGGCGAGTTCGACGACATAGAATCCGGGCTTGGTCAGCGGAATGCCGATGACTTCGAAATCCTTGCCCGCACCTGGCAGGCCGAGTTTCAATGCCCTGCCCTGCCCGTCGAGCAAGGATTTGGTGCCGGTATAATTGACCGTCACCGTCTTTCCCTTGGGGCCTTCCTGGCGGAAATCGCTGTCATCGGCATCGTCGAGTTTGCGCAGCCAGTCAGCCACCTGTCCGTCCGATCCGTCAACTTTCAGGCTCGCGCCGCCGACACTTGCGATGCGATGTGCCAGTTGCGGCTCGACCGCGCGGACGGTGACCGGCAACACGCCGCCTTCCTTTGCTTCGAGGATGCCGAACGGCGCGGCAAACTTCACCAACGGTGGGGCAACGTCGAATTTCACAGCGAGCGGGAAGCGTTCGGCGTTTTCGAGCACACGCCCGCTCGCATCCTTGATCCCGGCGGGAATACTCAGCGTGGCCGCCATCGCAGCGGGGAACGGCCCCTTGAACGTCAGGTCGCTGATCGCTGGATTGCTTTTGCTATCGTCGGCGATTGTCGGTTCGCGCACCGTACCGTCGGCGAAGGTCAGGCGGACGGCTTTGGCGGCGTCCATGGGGATTTCGGCGGAAAAGCCGACTTGTGCGTCGCTGACCGGATTGCATCCGGCTTGCGGATTGACGCGCGAACATTCGAAGCGGGCGGCAAAAGCCTTGCGCACCGTAAAGTCGAAGCGCTGGTCACGCGCCGCGGTGCGCCCGTCGTTGCTGGCAATCCCTGCGTCCCAGACCAGCGCCATGTCTCGGCCAGGGGCGAGCGCACGGCGGCATTTGACCGCCATTACGGTCGAAAGCACCTTTGCCTTGTCCGCTGCGCCGGCAGGCATTTGCTGCGGCAGCCCCGCACTTTCGAGGAAATTGCGCAACGCCCAGTTGTCCGGCCCGAGCCCGTCAACAACCTGCGCCACAACTTCGGGCTTCAGAACATCGAGCGCGAT
>JAYUYR010000158.1:0-13125 GCA_043752405.1 Sphingomonas sp.
CCCACGCCTTAGCCTGCCGCCGCAAAAGGATATTGCGCCGCGCGACCAGATCGATCCGCCCCAACCGTGTAAGTTC
Organism: Sphingomonas sp.; assembly: GCA_043752405.1. GTDB lineage: Bacteria > Pseudomonadota > Alphaproteobacteria > Sphingomonadales > Sphingomonadaceae > Sphingomonas_O. Next base: position 77 of record JAYUYR010000158.1, read on the forward strand.
CTCGGGCCAGCGATCCAGCAGCACTGAAATCAGGTCGAGCGACTTCTGCCAATGCACCGACAGGTCATTCCCCACATCGAGCATCTGTAGCGCTCTGGGTGATATGTCCTCGGCCAGCAGCGTATCAAGCGTCGCTGCCAGTTGGGTTGCCAGCCGCAATGCTTCTGCCGCATCGATAGGTGCCTTTGTCTCCGCCCTCGCCTGCTGCACCATCCGCGCCATCGCAAACCGCCGCACTAATGGATCGATGGCTGCGGGCACCGCTTCCGCGCCTGCCGGATCAAGCGCAACGCCCATCGCGTCACCGCCCACATCACCGACGGCAACCAGTCGCGGCAACAGCAATCCCGGTTCCGCCCGCCGCACAAACGCATCGGTGATTGCCCGCACCGCGCGGTTGTTGGGAACCAGCACTATACCCCGCGCCAAGTGCATCCGGTCGCGCCCGTGAATTGCCATCAGTCCATTCACCAGCGCATCGGCAAAGTTCCGGTGGACCGGAATGGTGAAAACCTTTGGCCCGGGCCTTCCTGAGCCTGTCGAAGGGTCAGGCATCGGCGAGAATAGCCTCAGCCTCTTTGATCGCACCGGGATGGCCAACATCGAACCACATTCCCTGATGCACCACGCCATAAGCGCGGCCACTGGCAATTGCCCGATCCCAAAAGATGTTCGTCGAAAACGCAGCCGACGGCGGATCGACTATCAGCCGCTTCGATAGCATCTGCAAACCTGTCCACACAAACGGTGCGATCCGCCCCTGCTTGCGGCGGCTCAACCGGCCAACCGCATTCATGTGGAAATCGCCACGCCCCTTATGACAATTCGCCCGCGCCTGCGGTACCATCAGCAGCAATGCGTCCATCCGGCTATCGTCCCACCGCTCGGCAAGCACCGAAAACGCGTCGGCGGGGCCGTCCACCCACAAATTATCGCTGTTTACCTGCAGGAACGGGTCGGCGTCGATCAACGGCAATGCGCGGATCAACCCCCCGCCTGTCTCGAGCAGCACGCCACGCTCGTCCGAAACGATGATCTCCATCCCGAAACTGTTGCGCTTCAAATGCGCCTCGAGCGCATCAGCAAGATAATGAACATTGACAACCGCGCGCTCGACGCCTGCCGCTGCCAGTCGCGACAGCGCATGATCGATCAGCGCTCGCCCGGCCACTTCGACGAGTGGCTTCGGCTTGGTCGCAGTCAACGGTCGCATCCGCTTGCCGAGGCCAGCGGCCATCACCATCGCTGTTTTGGGCACCTTGGTGCTATGCGGCAAGGCCAGCGACAACGGCCGCTTCGTCGTCATATCTGATCCTCGACCTTGATCCAGGCGGAGCCGCGCTTGTCAGCCGGTATGTTCGCAGCAAACCATGCCGCCACTTCAGCCAGCGCCGGATGCCGCAGATCGCGCTCCAGATATCGCCAGACACGCGGCAGGTATCCCAAATAGCGCGGCTTTCCGTCGCGTTTCCACAGCCGCATGAAAATACCGATGATCTTTGCGTTGCGCTGCGCGCCCAGCACTGCATAGGCAGCATCGAATGTCGGCCCCGGTTTGGCCGCCACTGCATAAGCCACGCGCATCGACGCTTCGAGGTCGGGTGCAACATCGCGCCGCGCATCCTGGAGCAACGACACCAGATCATAGGCCGGATGCCCTGCCAGCGCGTCCTGAAAATCCAGCAGGCCAAGCGACGCTTCACCAACTTCCCCCTCGATCAACATGATGTTTTCTGCGTGATAATCGCGCAGGACGGTAACGAGCGGTCCCTCGATATAGTCAAACGCCGCGTCCCATGCTTGGCGATACGATGCAAGATCGACCGTCAGTTCGACCGCAGGGCAATACCATTCGGTGAACAGCCCCGTCTCGCGATGAAGCTCAGTCCGCGAATAAGGTGGCAAGTCTGCTGCGGGCGATTGGTGCAACCGCGCCAGCAATGCGACAACATCGGCGTAAATCCGCTGTTCGCTTTCGGGTGCGGCATCAACGACTTCGCGCATCCGCGCATCGCCGAAGTCCTCTAGCAAAACCAGGCCGTGCTCCAGATCGCTCGCCAAAATCTCTGGAGCGGCAAATCCCAAGCTCCTCAAATGCCCGGCGATCGCAATGAAAGGGCGCGGGTCTTCCTGCGGCGGCGGCGCATCCATCAATACGGCTTGCCGCCCGGGTGCAATGACGCGGAAATAGCGACGGAACGACGCATCGCCGGCCAGCGGCAGGATACTGGCGCCGCCCCATCCGGCGTTGATCAGGAAATCGGGTGCCGCTGCGGGCGGTGTCATCGGAACGGCCATCGCGCTTCCCATGACGCCGGGACTTTGCCTGTCAAGCGCCGACCATCCTCTTCGACGCTCAAATCAATCAGCAACGCGTCGGGCCACAGTTGATCACCCAACCGTTCGGGCCATTCGATCACAAGCGCCGCGTCAGTACGGGCATCATCCAGCCCCAGTTCCTCGACCTCGCGCAGATCATCGATCCGGTAAAGATCGACATGCCATACCGGCACCCGCACTTCGGGCGGCGCGTAAGGCATGATAATGCCGAACGTCGGCGATGGCACGTCCCCTGCAAACCCCAGTGCACCGATCAACCCCCGCGCAAAACAAGTCTTGCCGGCGCCGAGTGCTCCCGACAGTGCCACGACATCGCCCGGCGCAATCATTGCCCCCAACAGCGCACCCACCGCCTCGGTTGCTGCGGCATTGCAGAGCCACATTATCGCGGCAGCTCGATTTTGGTCGCCGTGCCCTGCCCTTTTTCGGCGATGCGCGTGAGTGTTCCCCCGTGTGCCTCTACCGTCTGGCGAATATCCGCCGGGCCTTCAGCGTCGTCACCCGGCCCATTGTCCGATACCACAATCAACGCCGCATCGGGCGTGCCACCGACGTGCAGCAAAATGCGTCCTTCGACCTGCGTCGTGGCTATCGCTGTTTCCAAAAGCGCCCCGATCACCGCGCGCAGACGTTTGGCGTCGCCTTCGACCCGACCCACGCCCGCTTTGAAATCCGTCACGAATTCCTGATTTCTGGCCTTCGCGGCTCCATCATGTTCGGCCGCAACCGAATCGATAATTTGCATCAAGTCGACCGTCTCGCGGTTGACGCCAACGAGCCCTGCCTCGTCCTGTGTCGTCACGAGCGCTTCATCGACCAGCGCGCCCAGCGTGCTGACCGATTCGATAATTGCCTTTACATAATCCTTTGAAGCATCGGTCAGTTCACCCGCATACCCTTTGTCGAGCATTTCGGCGAATCCGCTGATCGAGGTTAGCGGTGTGCGCAGTTCATAACTCATGTTCGCTACAAACGCGGTCTTGATCTTGTCTGCAGCGACCAACCCATCAGCCCGCTCGCGCAGAACGCGCTCAACCTGACGGCTGTCGGTGATGTCAAGCATCGTAAACAACGCATTGCCATCGGGCAGCGGAACTGCGGCAAATTCGAAATGCCGGCCATCCTTGAACGCTACACGACCGCCGCGCGATTTGCGCTCGACCGTCGCCCCACGAACCAGTTCGCGGATCAGCGCGGCGCGTGTCGGATTGGTCAGTCTTGAGGCCGCATTTTCGGCGAGCGTATCGACCCGCGGATGCGTCGCCAGCAGCGTATCATCGAACCCCCAGACGTCGCGGAACTTGTTATTCCACAAATGCAGTCGTCCGTCGGAGGCGAACACGCCAATTGCTTCGAACAGATTGTCGAATGTCGCCTCGCGAACGCGCAGCAATGTATCGCGCGCACTCGCTAGTTGGATTTGCTCTGTGCGGTCTTCGAACACCAGCAGCAAACCGCCATCGGGCAGCGGTTGCGCAAGTACGCGCAAATGCGCTCCGCCGGGGAGCAGCCAGGCTTCTTCCTCCGCCCCTCCCACTGCAGTGAACCACCCGCGCCGCTCGGCTTTCCACGCCGGAAAGTCTCGCGCCTCGGGAACACGGCCTGCCTCGCGCATCCGTTCGAGCACGCGGTCGAATTCGGGCCGATCGGCAATCCATTCGGTTTTGATCGCAAACATCCGTTGGAACGGCAGATTACAGAAACTTAACGTGCGATCTGAATCGAATTGCGCCACGCCTGCTGAAAGACGGTCAAGCGTATCGCGCTGCGTATCGGCAAATCGCCGAAACGCCAGACGTGCCCGGTCGAGCTCGTCATTATCGAGCGCATAGCCCGCGACCCCCGATTCGCCGAGCGGCACGTCAACAACGCGCATCGACCGCCGCTGCCCGTGGATCGTCGCTGGCACATCGCGAGATCGGGTCTCCTCGGCATCACGCGCCGCAGCGGCTGCACTCAGGGGGCTCGTCCCGGTTCCCGGCTCGACGAGTTCGAGCCCGCGCAGGATCACGTCATCGGCGTCGACCGCATCGACCGCGTCGACATAAGCGCGATTGACCAGCGTCAGGCGCAAGTCGGGGCCGCGGTGCCACATCGGGATTGGTGCCGCTTCGATCAATTGCGACAATGCCGCAAACGCTCGCGACAATCGGGTCACTTCGCTACCCAGTCGTCCAATCTCCGCCTGACTCTCGGTTGCGTCGAATACCCAGACGATCACCGCGCCCCGCGCCGCAAGCCCCGTTGTCGCCGCACTTCCCCGCAACAGCAAGGTCCGGTTCGAACCGACTGCACGCATTGACAACGCAAACGCCTTGCCGGTCCGCTGTGCCGCTGCCACTTCTGCAGTCAGCGTTACAACATCGGCTTGCGAGAGCCCTGCGCCTTTACCCGCAAAATCAGCGATGAATGTGGGAACCCGTGGCAGGCCAAGCCAATCCGCCAGCCGCGCCTGCGCTTCGACTCGACCGTCGCTGCGCACGATAAGTGGCAAGGCCGGCGCAGAGTCGAGTAATGCCGCCAGCCGGTCGGCCTGATCGGTCGCAAACAACGCGCGATTGCGCATATGCAGCCCCGTCACCACAGCCCACGTCCCCGCGCATAGCCATATCGCGAGGATCACACCCGCAATTGTTGCCTGTGTCGTGGTTAGCGTGAACATTGGGAAAGGCAGCCAATCATTGTGGCCGCCTTAGAGGGTGTAGGGGGCGGATTGGAAGACACTTCCCGAACTTACTCCCCTCCACGAAGGCTGGAGGGGAGCAGATTGGATCAATACCGATAATGATCCGGCTTGAATGGCCCGCTTGTGCTCACACCGATATAACCGGCCTGCTTGTCGGTTAGCGTCGTAAGCTTCACGCCAAGCTTTTCGAGGTGCAGCATCGCGACCTTCTCGTCGAGGTGCTTAGGCAGAACATATACCTGGTTCTGGTAATTCTCGGATTTGGTCCAAAGTTCGATCTGAGCCAGCACCTGATTGGTGAAGCTCGCCGACATTACGAACGACGGATGGCCCGTGGCGCAACCGAGGTTCACGAGCCGACCCTTGGCAAGGATCAAAATCTGCTTGCCGTCAGGAAATTCGACAAGATCGGTGCCCGGCTTCACTTCGGTCCATTTGTAGTTGGACAGCGCCGCAATCTGGATTTCCGAATCAAAGTGCCCGATGTTGCAGACAATAGACATCGGCCTCATCGCTTTCATGTGATCCGCTGTGATTACGTCGGCGTTGCCCGTCGCGGTACAGAAAATGTCGGCGCGGGTGACGGCTTCTTCCATGGTGACAACTTCAAAACCTTCCATTGCAGCCTGAAGTGCACATATCGGGTCGACTTCGGTGACCATCACACGTGCGCCGCCATTGCGGAGGCTCTGCGCCGAACCCTTGCCGACATCGCCGAACCCGGCAACGCAGGCAACCTTGCCCGCCAGCATCACGTCGGTCGCGCGACGGATCGCATCGACCAGCGATTCCTTGCAGCCATAAAGATTGTCGAACTTCGATTTCGTTACGCTGTCGTTTACGTTGATCGCGGGGAATGGCAGTTCGCCCTTCTTGGCGATTTCATAAAGGCGGTGAACGCCGGTGGTGGTTTCTTCGGAAACACCCTTCAGATTCTTGACCGTCTCGGTCAGATAGCCCGGACGCTCTTTGATGAACGCCTTAAGAGCGCGCTGGAATTCGACTTCTTCTTCATTTTCGGGCTCGGCAAATGTGTGGCCTGCTTCGAGCTTTGCACCCCACAGCGCGAACATCGTTGCATCGCCACCATCGTCGAGGATGATGTTCGACGTCTCATGACCCCAATCGAAAATGCGGCCGACGTAGTTCCAATAATCGGCCAGGCTCTCGCCCTTGATTGCGAACACCGGAATACCCGCAGCTGCGATCGCTGCTGCGGCATGATCCTGCGTCGAGAAGATGTTACACGTCGCCCAGCGGACGTCGGCACCCAGTGCCGTCAATGTCTCGATCAGCACCGCTGTCTGGATCGTCATGTGCAGCGAGCCGACGATGCGCGAGCCCTTAAGTGGCTGCGATGCGCCGAATTCGCGACGCAGCGCCATCAGGCCCGGCATTTCGGTTTCGGCAATATCGATTTCGCGGCGACCGAAATCGGCGAGGTCGATGTCGGCAATGACATAATCTTTGGTATCGAGCACAGCTGCGGTTGCCACGGGAAGTCTCCGGAATAGGGATTGAAGTTAACGTGCCCCTAATCCCCAAACCGGCAAAAAGCAAATATAAAGATTTCTTTATATGCTCAACGCGATGCCATCGTCACCGCGCATACCGGTCCATTCAAAATCGGCTGTACGCCGGCACGATCCGCCAATGCCGAAAGCGCATCGAAGCTTGTCTCCTCCGCCAGCGCCGCATCGGTAATCGAGCTCATATCCTCGCAACTCAATCCATCCGCGCCCGCGCCATAACGATTGGCAACCTTGGTCACATAAATGTCATAGGCAGTAATTGCTCGCCCCGCCCCAACACTTTCGACAAAATGTGCGCGCAGTTGGTTGTTGACCTCGATCAAGGCAGGCCGACTCTGCACAACGAACTGGTTGTAGCGCGCAAGCATCGTGCCGCCATTACCGCGACAGCGGAGCGCCGACACCATCAGCATCGTTTCCATGTCGCGCACTTTGGCAGCGGCGACCTGCTCGGCTTTCCAGCAACTGGCCTGAGCGGGTGCAGCGATTACAACGGCGGCGGCGAGTGCGATGACGGCGGAACGGATCATGACGAAAACCCCCTGCTTGGCTGAACACAAGCTGCACAAAGTTAATTGCCGCTTTCTTGCAGGAAATAGTTAACGCATCTTGCATGCGACGAACCGAGGCGCGACACGGGCTTCACCCCCGACTCACAGGAGAAGAACAATGACGATTGATGTTGGCGACAAGATTCCTGCTGGCATGCTGACCAAAGTCACCGAATCCGGCCCCGCGCCCGTTTCCACGGAAGAATTTTTCGCGGGTCGCAAGGTCGCGCTCTTTTCAGTGCCGGGTGCTTTCACCCCGACCTGCTCGGCCAAGCATCTGCCGGGCTTTGTCGAAAAAGCCGCAGACCTTCACGCCAAGGGCATCGATGAAATTGCCTGCACGGCAGTCAACGACGCTTTCGTTATGGGCGCATGGGGCAAGGCGGGTGGTGCTGCTGCCGTCACTATGCTCGCTGACGGCAATGCGGAATTTGTCACCTCGCTGGGCCTGACGATGGATGGCAGCAAATTTGGCATGGGCACCCGCGGCCAGCGCTTCTCGATGGTCGTCAACGACGGCACTGTGGAACAGCTTAACGTCGAAGCTGGCGGCGAATTCCGCGTCAGTGCCGCGGAATATATGCTCGAGCAGCTTTAGCGCTCCCGAATTTGCGCCAATCTTGCACTAATCTTGCAGCTGTCACCGTTCGCGGATAGATGCGGACGATGACAGCACAAACCGCCAAGTCGCAATCCGGACGCGAGCTTGTTGACCAACTCGATACGATCTTCACTGCCGCTACGACCCGCCTGCGTGATGCCATTCAAGCCTATGTTTTGAACGGCACCCGCCCCGATTCTGCTTCGCGAAATGATGGCAGCTTTGCTTACCCCGAGATCCGTGTTCAGTATTCGGGCGAAGAGCATGGACCGGTACCGCTGCGTTCTTTCGGTCGCCTGACCCAAGCGGGGCATTATGTCACCACCGTCACCAAACCGCGTTTGTTCGCCGATTATCTGACGGAACAGCTCGACCTGCTGATTGCTGACTATGACGTCACTGTCGAAGTCCGCGCAGGGCGACAGGAAATCCCCTTCCCCTACGTCCTCGATGCCGACATAGGTCTCGACGACATCAGTGCTGCCGAACTTTCGCGCTGGTTCCCGACCACCGACCTCGCGCACATCGGCGATGAAATTGCCGACGGCATTTTCGACGTCGGAGTCGAAGGGCCGCGCCCGCTCGCCCTGTTCGACGGCTTACGCACCGATTTCTCGCTTGCCCGCCTGCGCCATTACACCGGCACCCCGCCCGAAGATGTCCAGAAATATGTGCTCTTCACCAACTACCACCGCTACGTCGATGAATTCGCGCGCTGGGCTATCGAGCAGTTGAAGGGGGACAGCAATTATACCCATCTGTCGGGCGCCGGGGGCGTCGTCGTCAACCGCGATACCCAAGACCCCGAAGCCGCAATCACTGACAGTGCGTGGCGGCGTCATCAGATGCCCGCGTGGCATTTGTGCGCAAAAGACGGCAGCGGCATTACGCTGGTCAATATCGGCGTCGGCCCCTCAAACGCAAAGACGATCACCGACCATATGGCGGTCATGCGGCCGGAGGCGTGGCTGATGATCGGCCACTGCGGCGGCCTGCGCCCCAGCCAGCGGATCGGTGATTATGTCCTCGCGCACGCTTACCTCCGCGACGATCACGTCCTCGACGATGTCCTCCCCCCAGAGATACCCGTTCCCGCCATCGCCGAAGTGCAACAGGCGATGGCGCGCGCGGCCGAAACCGTCTCGGGCGAATCCGGCGAAGTCCTCAAACGGCGCCTGCGCACGGGTACGATCGTAACGACTGATGACCGCAACTGGGAACTGATGTTCTCCAAATCCGCGCTGCGCTTCTCGCAAAGCCGCGCGGTCGGCATCGACATGGAAAGTGCGACCATCGCCGCACAGGGCTACCGCTTCCGCGTCCCATACGGCACACTATTGTGCGTTTCGGACAAACCCCTCCACGGCGAATTGAAGTTGCCGGGCCAAGCCAACCGCTTCTACGAACGCGCAATCAACGAGCACATGCGTATCGGCATCGAGGCATGCAACGAATTGCGGCGAGAAGGGGCGAAGTTGCACTCGCGCAAGTTGAGGGCGTTTAACGAACCGCCGTTTAGATGAGTAGCGTCGTCAAATTTTGACTTATAGCGTCCATAGTCACGTCGTCCATTTTACCCAATCTTCGCGTGACAGCTCGTTCGTCCACGGTCGACAATTTCATTCGCACTCGACAGGGTTTAGTCAAACCGTTGGTTGACCAATTTTCAATCTCAACATCCAAAGGCCAATTTGACTTTTTGGCTGAGGTAATCATCGCTGCAACAAACTGATTCACTCCGGGCAATTCGCAACTGCGCGAAATCACCAGAACCGGACGCATCTTCGATTCATCACTATCTGTAAATTTGAATGGTGCTTCTACAATTGCACCCCGGTCAATGTTAAGCGACAAGATCGTCGTCATCGTCGCTTAGCCACTCAGAAAACACGTAACTATCGACGACAGTAGCGAATCGAAGCACGGTAACATTGCTGCCGTCTGCATTGAACAAAGTCAGCCTAGCGCCACTAAAGCTGTCGCCAGCAAAACCACGCGATGTAGATTGTCGCATTCCAGCACTAAAGAACCCCGACCGGCGCCGCGCCAGAATCTGACCAGACTTCAGTCTTAAATGACCTTTGGCTTGCTTAAGTTCTAACATTGCCGTCAATTCCCAATGCAGTCGCTCGATCAACCATCGCTTGAGCGAATTCCAGCAATGCAATTTCAGGCATACACAAATTTGCCACGGCCCGCAAACTCGGCAAACTCGCTTCTTCACTGGTATTCAGGATAGCTTCGCAGAGCAATATACGTGCAACTCCACCTCCGTATGCGACACCGGCATATCCATCTACAAAGAACGTCGGAACGCCGCTTAGGTCGTCGCGGTTGACCATCCTCTCTAAGACCCCCTTCTCGGTATCAAGCGGGTTAACTTCTCCGGTCATTACGCCGCATCCCCTAAAGCTTCCTTCTTCGTATATACCCGCACCGGCTCCTTGGTCCCTGCGACCACATCCTTGTCGATCATGACCTCATCGACTCCATCCATGCCGGGCAGATCGAACATCGTGTCGAGCAAAATGCTTTCGAGAATTGACCGCAGCCCACGCGCGCCTGTCTTCCGCTCGATGCCGCGCTTAGCAATCGCAACCAATGCTTCGTCGGTGAAGCCGAGTTCGACATCTTCCATTTCGAACAACTTACGATATTGCTTCACAAGTGCATTCTTCGGCTCTGTCAGGATTTTGACCAACGCCTCGGTATCCAGATCTTCCAACGTCGCCACCACCGGCAAACGCCCGACGAATTCGGGGATCAATCCGAACTTGAGCAAATCCTCAGGCTCGCAACTTTGCAGGATTGCGCCCGTCCGCCGGTCATCCGGCCCCGCCACATGCGCGCCGAAGCCGATGCTCTTGCCCTGCAACCGGTCACCAATAATCTTCTCAAGCCCCGAAAACGCCCCGCCACAGATGAAAAGGATGTTAGTGGTGTCGACCTGAAGAAACTCCTGTTGCGGATGCTTACGCCCGCCCTGCGGCGGCACGCTGGCGGTCGTGCCTTCCATCAGTTTCAGCAAGGCCTGCTGCACGCCCTCGCCCGACACGTCGCGCGTGATCGACGGGTTTTCGGCCTTGCGCGAAATCTTGTCGATCTCGTCGATATAAACGATGCCACGCTGTGCCCGTTCGACATTGTAGTCTGACGCCTGCAGCAGCTTCAGGATGATGTTCTCCACATCCTCGCCGACATAACCCGCTTCGGTCAGTGTCGTGGCATCCGCCATCGTAAACGGCACGTCCAGAATGCGCGCCAATGTCTGCGCCAGCAACGTTTTCCCGCAACCCGTCGGCCCGACGAGCAGAATGTTCGACTTGGCAAGTTCGACGTCTGCGCCCTTGGCTCCGTGGTTCAGCCGCTTGTAATGATTGTGCACCGCGACCGACAGGACGCGCTTGGCCTTTTTCTGGCCGATGACATAATCGTCGAGCACGTCGCAGATTTCCTGCGGCGTCGGCACGCCTCCGTCTTTCTTGGACACCAATGACGATTTGGTTTCCTCGCGAATGATGTCGTTGCACAAATCGACGCATTCATCGCATATGAACACGGTTGGTCCGGCGATCAGCTTCCTGACCTCGTGCTGCGACTTTCCGCAGAAAGAGCAATAAAGCGTGCTCTTCGAGTCGCTCCCGCTAAGCTTCGTCATTCTCGCCTTCCATACGGGCGCCTATTGGCCCGAAAATTCGCGGACATGTTACCGTCACAATTCTAACGGGCAATGCTGAATATGTCGTGACCGTTAATCTTCGACAACAACCGGCCGTTTGTCCATCACTTCATCGACCAGCCCAAAAGCCTTGGCTTCGTCGGCTTCGAGGAAGTTATCGCGGTCCATTGCCTTTTCGATCTCTTCAAGCGTCTTGCCGGTATATTTTGCATAGAGCGTGTTGAGTCGGTGACGCATACGCAAAATTTCTTTCGCCTGAATCTCGATGTCCGACGCCATGCCCTGCGCCCCGCCCGAAGGCTGGTGGATCATGATCCGGCTGTTGGTGAGCGCGACGCGCTTGCCGGGTTGTCCCGCAGCAAGCAGGAAAGATCCCATAGATGCGCACTGGCCGATGCACACCGTGCTCACTTCAGGGCGGATATAATTCATCGTATCATGAATCGCGAGGCCCGAGGTCACAACCCCGCCTGGCGAATTGATATACATGAAGATATCTTTCTTGGGGTTTTCGGACTCCAGAAAGAGTAACTGCGCGGTGATAACCGATGCCATATGATCCTCAACACCACCGGTGATGAAAATGATCCGCTCACGCAGCAACCGCGAATAGATGTCGAAACTGCGCTCGCCGCGGTTCGACTGTTCGATTACGATGGGGACGAGGCCTCCAATAATGTCAGCATGATCAGGGGTGCTCATGAAATGTCCTTGTTTTTGTCACCGCTTATTTCGGCGGTCGGGCCGAAAGGTTCAAGGGGTGCATCGGTTGCGCTCGGTCTGGCCGACGCCTAAGCGCTCAAACGACAACCGCCAACAACAAAGGTGAACTAAGCGATGACTGGGCCTGACTTTTTCCGCAACGACGACGAAGATCAGGGCGAAGGCAGCAGTGCAAGTGCATCAGCGGCGATGATGATGAAGTTTCTCGACGCGCGCACAGTCCTCATCTTCGGTGGCATCGACCAGAAACTTGCCGAACGCGTTTCCGCGCAACTTCTCTATCTCGACCATCTCAACCATGACCCGATCAAACTGATTATCAATTCGCCCGGCGGCCACGTCGAATCGGGCGACACGATCCACGATCTTATTAGTTTCATCGCGTCGCCGGTTGCTGTCATCGGGACCGGATGGGTGGCGAGTGCCGGCACACACATCTTCCTCGGCGCGCCAAAGGAACGGCGTTTTTGCCTGCCCAACACCCGCTTTCTCATCCACCAACCTTCGGGCGGCGCGGGCGGCAAAGCGAGCGACATCGCAATTCAGGCGCAAGAAATCATCAAGATGCGCGAACGCCTCGCCCGCATTATTTCGGAACGTACGGGGCAACCGCTCGAGCGCGTGATGAAAGACATTGACCGGGATTACTGGATGTCGGTTGACGAGGCCAAGGACTATGGAATCCTCGGCACGGTCGCGACGAACATGGAGGACATCAAGTTTTAGTGGCAACCCCGGGCGCGGCCAGCGCGAGATAGGCCAGCCGCCGAACCTCGCGCCGCCCGCGCACGACTGTATCAAGAACCAACCCACAGAATCCGTTGAGCGCCGCGAGGATCATTAACCCGGTCGCCAGTATTGCTGTCGGAAAACGCGGAACGAGTCCGGTCTGCATGAAAGTCGCAATCAGTGGAATCGCGAGGACGATCGCCACCAG